>NZ_JBQSWB010000006.1:0-271070 GCF_052446295.1 Brachybacterium sp. AOP43-C2-M15 | reverse complement strand
CGAAAAGGAGCATTTCCATGGTGTGCCTTCGGGGGGTTCGTGTGGCCAATTGGCGATTTGAGGAGGGTTGGTGAGTGGGCGGCTCTAGTCCCGGCGTGTCAGAGCGACGATCTGGGTCACTGCGAACAGGATGGAGAACGTAGTGAAGGCTAAGGCAGCAAGCACGGCGAGGTCGATCCACGTGGGCGCGTTCATCCGGGTCCACCATGATCCGGTTGAGGTGGCACAGCCGGGACTCCTGGAGCAGATACCAAGTCCCCTTCTGCAGTCACCGTGAGCAGCCCGGCGTCGAGCGCGGTGTGGTGGTTTGCGCAGAGGATGCGGATGTTGTCGGTCCTCGCCGCACCTCCCCTGCTGTCCGGGATGATGTGAGCCGCCTCGAGGACCTCCTCGATGTCCAGCCCGCAGTACATGCACCGGGCGCCGTAGCGGCGCAGCGCGGCTGCGCGGAGGGGCGCTTGGTGCAGTCGCTGCCTCGTGACGCGTTGGATGTAGCGACGTTCGAACTCGACGTCCTCGTCCGCGACGGGTTCGGAGCTCTCCATATCAGGAGCATCGCCGGCGCCGAGGAGGGAACCCAGATAGGGGTTGTGCCAGTCGGCTCGCCGGGAGGTCGCCCTCGCCTCTCGCGTGGCGGTTAGAGCATCGAGGAACTCTGCATCGCCCAGGACAGCGAGGAGGTCGTCGAGGGTCTCACCGTGCACTCCGGTATCGCCGTTGTCCGCCGTGCTCAGCCACACTCGTTCCGGGTCTGGCGACTGGGGTGCGAGGTCGGAGGGGAAGCGAGCTCCCCACTCGGTCACGAGGCCACTGGAGGACTCGAACCACACGTAGAAGAGCTCGATGCCCCCTCCGCTGATAGTGGCGAACCGCTGGTGGTCGGTCGCACCGGCCCAGCTAGGCATCGCCGAGACACTCCCGTCGTCGGACTGATCGAGACCGACGGCGGTGATGTACGCCCGCAGCATCGCGAGGGCATTGGAGGCGTCTGGCATCGACAGGGCGTAGGTGAACGACGCGAGCGTTCGAGTACCGCCACGTCCGCCCCGCCGGAACCTCCAGGTCGGCCGTTCGATGCCGAGATCCGCGATCAGGTCCTTCTCACGACGGATCAGTTCCGACGGGTCGAGCTGGTTCATGTCGAGCACTGCGTTGACGAGCTCGGTCACCGGCTCAGGTGCTCGCATCCGTCCTTGCGGAGCGCTCTTGAGTCCTGCCTCGAGAAGACGGTCAAGTGCGAGAAGCCTCTGATCGTGCTGTGGCACGGCGTGCTGGAGCGAGAGTCGCATCCATGTGCGCTTGAGGCGCTCCTCGAAGGCCGCAGAGTCGACCCAGTACTCGCGGTCGTCGATCATCTCTGCGCTCCCGATACAGGTCTGGACCACCTCACAGACATGGGTGATCGCCTGGACGGGCTTCACCTGATATAGGAACACACGATCCCCGACGTGGAGATGTGCGGTAGCGACCTCGCTCCAGTCCACGATCATCCGCTGCGAGAACGCGCCGTCGACGTCAAACTTCGCGGCATCCGAAGCGATCAGCCAGTCGGTCATTACTCAGCCCCTTCACTGCCAAGTGCGGGCAGGGTGTCTGTGATCTCGACGGTCCGCACAGACACGGTGATGACCTTCTGGAGCAAGTCAAGGATGTACCGGGGGTTGTCGTGCTCGAGGCCCCACTGGTTTGGATCGTTCACGATGCCTGACGCCCTGTCGGTGGTGACCTGGTACTGCCGCATGATCCACTCGATCGCGCTGCGGGAGCCGAGCTGGTAGCGGTAGGCCTCCTCGGGGATCCCGGTCACCGTGAGGTTCGGGTTCAGGATGAGAGCGTCCGGGGCATCGGCGGCCTTCTTCCCGGAGGGGAAGCGGATCTTTTCGATGCGGTAGTACTCCTCCTCGCCGCCCATCGGCGGCTGCTCGCCGCCCTTGACCGTCAGTGGGTAGAGCCCGGCATCCTCGTAATCGGCGTGGAGGGCGAACAGCTCGCGCCCGGCCGACGTGAACGCCGCGAATGACTCCGCGGGGATATTAGGGACGCGGGGGAGCATCTGCTTCAGCTCCCCGGCGTAGCTCTCCCGGTAAACGGGGGAGTGGAGCAGGGCGTAGAGGAAGAAGAAAGTGTCGTCCTTCGTGCGCTCGTTACCGTAGCGCTCGCGCATGAGCCGGTGGAACTCGTCGGTGATGTTGTCAACGCGGCGGTACCCGTCGACCACGTCGCCGTCGAGGCCAAGGTCGAGCTCTCCATCAGGGAGGGGCTCCCAGCGGTAGCGAGGGAAGAACTGACCACTAGACGATCCCCAGAGTGCAAGATCAGGGACCACCTTGCCTCCGAGGAGCGAGAACTCCTTATCTGAGCCAACTCCGGTCACGTAGAACCCGAAGTTCTCGTGGCGAGGTGTGGGGAAGTAGCGGCGTGCGATAGCCGGTCGGTGAATGAGTCCGTCGGTCAGGTCGATGCACTGGGTGCTGAACGGCCGGTAGAGGCTCGCCGAGGCGCGTCCCGGCTGCCGTGTGAGCGGCTTGTTCTTCGCTAGGCGGTCTCGGAGTCCACTGGTCCACTTGATGAGCGTGTCGTCGGTGGTGACGACCCCGACGGTGTCGGCGCCCTTCGGACGCGTGATGTGGTGCTGCTCGGCGTAGCTGCGGAACCTGATGCGCTCGGTCTCGTAGGTGGACAGGAATCGGTCGAGGTTCGCGTCGAGGGCGGTGCTGGAGGAGTTGTAGACCCAGGCATCGCGGTTCGTCTGGAGTCCCGCGCTGTAGCTCGCGAAGACCCGCACGCCGTCCTTCGGGTCCCCGCCGAGGAGGGGATAGGTCAGGTAGTCCTCGTCGCGCTGGTTGATCCAGTCACCGTGCTTGTTTGGGGTGATCTGGCGCCAGGGAACGCTGTCCAGGGTGGCGTCGTCGACGATGGCGAGCTTGTCCTTGGTGGTGAGGTAGTCGCCGATGTCGCGGTAGTGGATCGTCGCGGGACCGTCGTGTCCCCTTGTGCGGACGAGGAGGAAGACTGCGACGGTGGTCTGGCTACCTCCACCAAAGATCTGACCACCTTCAGCTTTCCAGTTCGCGTTCCGCATGTTGCCGCGAAGATTGAATACGTAGATTGAGTCGAACTCGTCGGTGAGTGTCTTGCGGACGCCAGCGGCGGTGTTGCCTTCGATCCAGCCGCCGTTGGTGACGAAGCCGATGACACCTTCGTCGCCGATGCGGTCGCTGCCCCAACGAATCGCGCGCATGTAGGAGTCGTAGAGGCTCCGCTTGTTCTTGGCATCGGTGCGCGCTGCGAACGTGTCCCGCACGCGGGCGTCGAGGGTCGGGTAGCTGACGTTGGCGTTGTCGTCGTTACCGGAGGTCTGCCCTACGGAATACGGAGGATTGCCGACGATCACTTGGATGTCGAGGGCCTTCTGGGCCTCGGCGCGCGTGTTGTTGGTGGGGAAGACGGTCTCGTCGGTGATGTCACCGTCTTCGGTCTGCTGGAACGTGTCGGTCAGGACGATCCCGTCGAAGGGGTCGTACGTCTCCTCATTGAGCCCCACCCCGTCGGCCGCGGCCTGGAGGTCGTGGAAGGTGGTCTCGATGTTGATCGCGGCGATGTAGTAGGCCAGCAGCAAGATCTCGTTCGCGTGCAGCTCCGAGGCGTACTTCCGGGCGAGGTCCTCGGGGCGGATCAGGCCGGACTGGAGCAGGCGGACGATGAACGTGCCGGTTCCAGTGAAGGGGTCCAGTACGTGCACGCCCTCGTCGCTGATGGAGCGGCCGAACTCCTTCTTCAGCACGTCGTTGACGGAGCGGAGGATGAAGTCGACGATCTCGATCGGCGTGTAGACCACGCCCATCGCGTCGGCCGCGCGGGGGAAGGCGTTCTTGAAGAAGCTCTCGTAGAGCTCGGTGATGATCTTCTGCTTGCCCTCGGCGTTGTCGATACCTACTGCGCGCAGTCGCACCGACTCGTAGAACTTCTCCAGCGACTCCGCCTCGGCGTCGACGTGCATCGCGGTCAGAGCGTTGACCATCCGGTTCATCACCTGGGAGACCGGGTTGTGGTCGGTGAAGGCGTAGCCCTCGAACAGCGCGTCGAAAACGGGCTTCGTGATCATGTGCTGGGCGAGCATCTCGATTGCCCCGTCCCGGGAGATCGACTCATTCAGGTTCCGGCGAAGCGCGTCATGGAACACCTCGAACTGCCCGGCCGCCGCGGTTGCCGGGTCGTCGACCAGCGCGGTGATCCGGGTGATGTGCGCACTGGCGATCTGGGCGATGTCCTTCGCCCACTGGTCCCAGTAGGTGCGCGAGCCGACCTTCTTCACCATTCGGGCGTAGATCGCGTTGCGCAGCTCGTCCATCTGCGAGAGCTTCAGGTCCAGGGAGACCTGCGCCGAGCCCTTCCTGTCGGCGGCGGCGCCGTCGTCGCCGCGGCCTTCGTCGTCGTGCGGGTCGGGGTGTCCGATGCCGATCACGTCGATCTTGCGGTCGCGAGCCTTGTTCAGCTCGACCTTGTTGACCATTGCGTCGAACCGCTCGTCGTGCGCGCGCAGCGCCTGCAGCACGTCCCAGACGACCTGGAAGTTCTTGCTGTCATCGAGAGCCTTCTCCGGCTCGACGCCGGCGGGGACGACGACAGGCAGAATGATGTAGCCGTACTTCTTCCCCTGGGCGAGCCGCATCACACGGCCCACGGACTGCACGACGTCCACGACGGAGCGGCGCGGGTTCAGGAACATCACTGCGTCCAGCGAGGGGACGTCCACGCCCTCGGAGAGGCAGCGGGCGTTGGACAGTACCCGGCAGGTGTCCTCGTCGGTGTCTTCCTTGAGCCAGTCCAGCAGGGCGGTGCGCTCCATAGAATTCATCGACCCGTCCACGTGCTTCGCCTCGACCGAGAGCACGTCGCCGGGGTCTTCGCCTTCGTGGTTCTCGACGTAGGCAGAGACGACCTCTTCGAACTGTGAAGCGACACGCTTAGAGGACTTGATGTCCTTCGCGAACGCGACCGCGCGGCGCATCGGCTGCGGGTCCAGGCCGAAGGAGTGCTCGGAGTCGCCGCGCTTGGCGAGCCCGTTCCAGCAGCCCACCAGACGCGTCGCGTCGTCCAGGGACAGCTCGCCGTCGCGGGCGAACGCTTCCTGCATCGACTCGTTCACTGCGTCCTGGTTCACGGTGAGGATGAGGACCTTGTAGTCCGTGAGCATCCCCAGCCCGACCGCTTCACCGAATCCGAGGCGGTAGAACTCCGGCCCGTATGTGTCCTCGTCGTCCATCGAGGCGAGCACGGCCTGGGCCTTGCCGGCCCTGGCCTTAGAAGCGTCGTCGTAGATCCGCGGCGTCGCGGTCATGTACAGCCGCTTGGAGGCCTTCAGGTAGTCGTTGTCGTGGACGCGCACGAACGCGGACTCCTCGGACCCGGCAAGGGTGGCCCCAGTGGTGCGGTGGGCCTCGTCGCACACCACCAGATCGAAAGGCTCGAGCCCTGCGAGCTTCTGCGCCTTCGCGACCACGTCGATCGACTGATAGGTCGCGAACACCACGCGCATCCCAGAGCCGTCGGTACGGGCCTCCCTCATGTAGCGTGCCAGGCGTTCCGGATCCGTTGTCGCAGGCAGCGCCAGATCCACCACCGAGATCTCCGAAGTGTCCTCCGATGCCTTTCGGCCCCGAGATGCCTTCGCATCCGAGCACACCGCCAGCGGGGTGATCCCGACAGACGTGTTGTTGGACCACTCACGCAGCGCCTGCGACAGCAGCGCGATCGAGGGCACCAGGAACAGCACGCTCCCGCCCGCGCCGACGAACTCCTCCGTGAGCCGCAGCGAGGTGAACGTCTTCCCTGTCCCGCACGCCATGATCAACCGGCCCCGGTCCGCTGTCTCGAACCCGGCGATCACGTCCTCGATTGCGGTGCGCTGGTACGGGCGCAGATCCGAGGCACCCGAGAGCGACAGCGCCGTCGGCGTCTCAGGATCGAAGGTCGCCCAGTCGATCCGAGACTGCTCGAAGTCCGCCAGGCCAAGGCGCCTCACTGGCACGGACTGCTCGCGGATCGTCTCCTCCGCCGTCGCGCCCCACTGCGTGGTCGTCGAAACCACCAGCCGCTCCGTGAACCCGCCCCTGCCGGAAGCGGCCAGGAACTTGTCCAGATCACCCTTCGAGACACGGTGCGTCGGCGCGTAGAACTTGCACTGGATCGCTGTCAGACCGCCGTCCCGCCGCTGCGCGACAAGGTCAATCCCGGAGTCATGCCCCCACTTCTCCGGCCACTGGTCCCACATCCACACCGTCGAGAACTGCTCGGCCCACAGCGGGTCCGTCTGCAGGAACGACTGTGTGAACCGCTCGAACTGCGTCCCCTGATCCGCAGTCGACGTCGCCGAGTTGTACATGCGATCCAACAGCTTCATGGGGGAGGGCGTGACGGTCATGGGACCAGTATCGGGCACCTGGCCAGGAGGTGCAGGGAGATCCGCAGCAGCGACGTCAGGCGCTAGAGCCGCAGAACTGCGACGTGGTTCGCGTTCTTGGCATTCACGTAGAGAGCGCCCCGCCGGTTCTCCTCAAGCACACCCACCACGATGAAGCTGAAATGTGCCTCCGGAGCTGCCAGCTCGGACAGCTCAGACAGTCCGAAGTCCTTGATCACCTCGTCGTGCGCCGTGCGGGGAATCCGCACGCCGAAGCCGAGCTCGTCCCGCGGGGCGCAGTCCAACCACACGTCGCGCGCGAAGAGTACCGGCCCCCAGATCACGAGACGTTGCCCGGGCTGCGCATCCAGTTCGACGGCCCGGACGCACAGCGAGGAGATCGTTCCGCGGGCGCCCTTGCCGATGGTGATCGCCCGCTCCGAGTCGCGGAAGCGCGGTTCATCATGCAGGCGTCGGAGAAGCGGGCGAAGCTTCGTGCTCGAGGTCGACGTGCGTCGTTCGCCCTGTGCCGTGGAGTGCCTGCGTCCGCGCACGGGAGCGCCGGGCACGTCGTCGATCTCGTGTGATGCTCGATGCTCGACGTCGTCGTCGAGCCTCAGCACGAGTTCGGTCGCATCGTTCCACACTGAGGCAACGTCCTGCGGATCGCCGTCCAGCATCGTCGGTGCGTCTCTCGACGAACTGTGGGCGCAGCCACGAACGTGATCCCGTGAGAAGAAGTGAGCCGGCCTCCCGTCCTTGCTCCTGCGCCGGAAGTGCGCCGACGCGCCGCATGCGGGATTCGGGCAGTTCAGCCGCCCCTTGTAGGCGGCTCGTTGCTCGTCGGGGAGCGCCGCGAAGGCACCCGCTTCGATCGACTCTCCGTGGTCTATCCGCGCTGAATGCATCGTTCCCCCTGCTGTGCGACGCGAGCAGCAGGCCCCGTTCGCGTCTGCCGGTGAGCTGATGTTCCTGATTTCGAGGTTACTCACGGGGCCGACAGCTGACGACATACCCTCGTCTCGGAGCGAGCTGTCGTGCGATTCTGCATCGAGCGCAAGGTGCAGCGCGGCGCTGGTCTGTACGGTGAATCGGAGATCCCTCTGCAGGGTGGGTGGGAGTCGAAGCGAGGGGTGGGGAATCGAAGTTGTGGGTAGATCTCCTGACGGTCGTGTGCATAGTGCATGTTGTCATCCTGTGGATGAATCTTGGGTTTGTGGCGCTCTCCAGGCCGAAGGTGCCAAATCGCGTCACCTTCTTTGAGATGCAATCGAGAGCGGTGCGCATGCGGGACGTCGCTCTCCCCGCGATCGCCGCCGCGCTCCTGGGATTCTTCGTCAGTCTTGCCGCGAGCTACGTCCACAGCGGTTTCGCCGCACCGATCGTCACCATGCTCGGTTTGTCGGGGACGGCGTACGTCTACCTCTTGTTCGTCGGCGTCGTGGTCTCTCTGGCCGGGCTCCTCGCCCTCATGGACAAAATGCGGAGTGATGCGAGGTCCTTGGCTCGCAGCCCTGCCTCGATCAACCGCGCAGCCGAACTCCTCCTGCGGGGAAGCGGAGTCGAGGGCTTGGACGCCGACGACCTCCGTAGGAACCTCGAAAGATGGCAGGCCAGGGCGGGTAGGGAGGCGATGAGAACCGTCCTCTGGAGAAAGGAGTCTCCTCATGTAAATGCCGTGCTGCAAGAGGTGAGACGAGGGCGACGACGACCTCGCCGTCCCAAACGAGCAGGTAGACGGCTTCTCCTTGCATCGTTCGCGGACCAGCGCCTTCGTGGAGTGCTCGTTGCCGTCGGCTTCGTTGCGCCTTTCGCGGCGGGCATCGTGGCTTTCGGCGTGGCTCTCGCTGCCCCGGATGCGAACGCCGGGGCGGGCTGGCGCATCGTGCTACCCGTCCTCCAGATGCTCGGCGGGCTTCTGTTCGTCTGGTTCAACGCGAGGTTCGTGATTCTGTGCTGGCGGATCGAAGAGATCGAACTTCGTGCCGCGAAGCGAAGGATCGCCCGGCTCAAAGCGGCCTCCGCCAAGCGTGACGTACGGCATCGGGGCGGACGCTGAACTGAGTCCCGCATCGCGGTGCCGCGAGGAGGCGTCCCAGTCCCTCCGCATGCTGAGCTCTCGCCGCCTCCACCCGCACGTTCTGAATAGGACTGCCTAAGTCGGAGTGAGCGATGACTGGATTCCGGGTTGCAGAGCCAGGCGCGCATGGACGGGACGGCAGTTGGGCCGGATCCGCGCCTGGCGGTCCCGATCGCGGCGCACGGGGAGAAGGTCGTGCCATGGCAGCAGGCCGCCCGGGGAGGCAGGCGCAATGGTCGGATGCTGCGCGAGGTAACGGTGAGCCTCCCGCCGAGGATCGGCGATCTCGCCTTGTGCTGCCGCTGCTTGTGATGGCCGAGACCGATGGGGCGTTCGCAACCATCACGCGGCTCGACATCTCGCACGGAGAGCAGCTGACGGCGCTGTCGGAACTGCTGCTGCGCGCCGAGTTGGTGGCGCCCTCGATGATCGAGCACGTTGAGGCGTCGGTGGAGGACTCTGCACGGGCGGCCCACGGCGTGCGCTCGAGCTCCTCGGCGACCGCACGCCCGTCGCCCTGGAGGACATCCTCGCCGCGCGCCGGACCCTGATGGCCGAGGACTTCGTCGAGGCGGGCTACGCAGGGCGCGTGCGCGACATGCAGAACTGGATCGGAGGCTCGGACCACGCACCGCGCAACGCCCTCTACGTGCCGCCCCCGCCGGAGACGGTCGAGGCCTACCTCGAGGACCTCCTAGAGTTCGCCAATCGTGACGACGTGCCGGTGCTCGCTCAGGCCGCGATCGCGCATGCCCAGTTCGAGTCGATCCACCCCTTCACGGACGGCAACGGCCGCATCGGCCGCGCACTCATCAACACGATCCTGCGCCGTCGCGGGGTCACCAGCACCGTCGTCGTCCCGCTCGCTTCCGCCCTGGTCGCGAGGAAGGATGCGTACTTCGACGTGCTCACGGCCTACCGGGCTGGCGACGCAGGCCCGATCATTCGCGCGTTCGCGCGCGCCGCACGCACGTCGGCCCCGGAAGCGGCGACGACCGCGCAGCGCCTGGCGGAGATGCCGCAGCAGTGGGCGGACCGCTACTCCGAGATCGCCGGGCGGCCTCCCCGTGCAGGGAGCGCCGCTCGCAAGATCCTCGATCTCCTGCCGACCGTTCCGTTCTTCACCGCCGAGGAGATGGAGGAGCGTATCGGCGGGGCGACGTCATCGGTGTACAGCGCGATCGAGCGACTGGCTGGCGCAGGGATACTCCGTCCGCTGACCCAGCGCACACGTCGTCAGATCTGGTGCGCGGGAGCGATCATCGACGAGCTCGAGGACCTCGGAGCGAGGATCGCAGCGCAGACTGTCGCCGACCCCACCTGGCGAGAGATCCAGAGCCAGGTCATCGGTGACCTTCTCCGGCGGGAACAATAGAGATGAGCGCGCATCGCCGTACTCCTCAGCGGTAGGAACTGAGCGAGGGCCTGGCACCCTCTCGCTTGTCACACCCCGCCGACACACTCGTCGTATCACCACGCGCAGTGCCACGGAAGGGGAACCGATGTCCACCGTCACGCTCGACGAACTGCTCGCCCCCGCGAGCAGCACTCCGCATCCGCCTCTTGCCGAGGCGGAGGCCCACCGCGTGCTCGACCTCGCACAGCAGGGCTTCATCCCCAGCGAGATCGGGAAGCTCCTCGATGTGTACCCCGACTCGGTGGAGACCGCGATCGAGGACGCCGTGCCGGGAGGGACCGGCGCGATCGCCGCGGCCCTGCGTCGTCGGCTCCGGGCCTGGCGCCAGGACCACGTGGATGATCCGTGGTGGGAGGCGAAGGCCGTGGTCGGCGTCCCGCACGCCCACGTGCTGCGCCTTGTGCGCGTGCCCCGGGACCGGGAGCTCGGCATCGTCGCGCCGGGCGAGCCGGGATACCTCGACACCGTCCTGGCGGGCAGCGGCTGCAAGGACCTGCGCGCCACACGCAGCGCGCGCCTGTACGCCTTCGGCGCGACCCTCCAGGAGGTCGGCGACCTCTTCGGTGTCACCCGTGAGCGGATCCGCCAGGTCCTCTCCCGGGACACGCCCTGGTCCAGCACGGACCTCAGCGCCGCCGCGAAGGTCCTCGCTCAGGCGCGCCGTGCCGAGCACGCGTCCGCCGCGGAGCACTGGTCCCTCACCCATCCCGCCGCTCCGCTCGACGAGGCGCCGGCAGCACTCGGTCTCTCCGTCGAGCAGATGCGACAGCTGTTGGGCCGCCGGCGCTCCCGGCACGAGCTCGCCTTCGACGCGCCCCGGGACGCCACGCGGCGCTCCGAGGCGGAGATCATCGAGGACCTCCGCGCTTTCCACGCCGAGACCGGTCGCACCAGCTGCCAGGCCTTCACCACCTGGGCGCGCGAGCACGACGTCCCCGGACACCAGACCGCCGCGGTCCGCTTCGGCACCTGGAACGAAGCGCTGAAGGCCGCAGGGATCAGCAACCTGAAGGGCGCTCCGCGCAGTTCCTTCCGTGACGAGGACCTCTGGGCCGCGGTGCTCTCCGCCGTCCAGGCCGTCGACGGAGGCACGACCTTCCGGTCCGTCGAGGAGTGGCTCGCCAGGCATCCTGCCGCGCCGTCCGGCGCGCTCATTCGGCGGCGGCTGTGCGGCCACGAGGGAGGCAGCTGGACCGAGACAGTCGCCACCGCCCTCGCCGTCCTCCACACGCCCGAGGATTTCGATCCTGCCTGGGTCGAGGAGATCACCGCGGCTCGCGACTGGGAGTCCCCGGCCGACGAGCCCGACCCTCTCGACCACGTGCGCGCGGCGATCGACGCCCTCGGACCGCGGATCACCACCGGTCGATACGCTTCCTGGGCTCGCGCCGTAGGGCGCCCCACGATGGCGACCCTGCAGCGCCGCACCGGGAAGCTCTGGACCGAGCTGCTGGCCGAGGCGGGCGGCGAGCCCAATGCCCCGAAGGTGAAGAACCGCAGCCGCGCGCAGGTGGGGGAGTACGTCTCCCGCTTTCTCGCCGAGCACCCGTCGGCCACCACCGTCGAGTACGCGCAGTGGGCCCCGCAGCACGTCGCCCCGTCCCTGTCCACCGTCATCGACCGCTTCGGGTCCTGGAGCGAGGCGGTCGAGGAGTGCCGCTGAGAGATGCCATCGGCCCTTGCGGCAGTCCCGTTCCCTTCCTCGACAGCACTGTGCTGGAGCGGCGGGCCTGCGAGCCCGGTCCTCACATCGGCGTCGGCTTCTGGAGCAGCGCGTTGATCCGCGCCGCGAAGGAGTTCCACCCCTCGAGCGGGTCGATGTGGCGCATCCACACGTTCTGCATCTCGTCGCCGAAGTGGCTGTGGAAGTCCGCGCCGGACCCGGTGAACCATGCCTCCGGGTCGTAGACCAGGTGATCGATCGCATCGGCGTAATGGGACTGCGGCTCGAGCTGCGCATAGGCCTCGTCCTCGACTACCGGCGTGTAGGCGGGAATGTGTCCGGCCGCCGCCCAGTCGATCGAATGCTGCAGCAGGTGCGCCACCACGGCGTGCACCGCACGACGCCGCTGCTGGTCGGGACGGGACTGGTGCGGCAGCACGAAGGTGTGCGAATCGGCGTAGGCGCTCGGCCGGCCCAGCACCCCGGGGATCATCGTCATGTCGAAGGGGATGCCCGCGTCGCGGAAGCTGCCGATCTCCCACACTCCGCCCAGGTAGCCGCCGCAGCCGCCGGTCGCGAACTCGGAGACGGCGGTGCCGGCGTCGTGGCCGGAGTTGCCGACCTCGCCGTCGATGAGGCTCAGGATCCACTCGACCGCCTCGATGACGAGCTCCTCCTGGTACTGCATCCGCCCGCCGACGGGCAGCTCGATCGTGCCCCCGAGCTGGTCGTAGTAGGTGGCGAACATGCGCCACTGGTCCACGCCGTCGCCGAGATAGCCCCATGAGAGCCCGAAGCCGCTCGGGGCGTGGGCGCCCATCTCCAGCGCCATCTCCCGGAAGTCCTCCGGGGTGCTGACCGGCCGCAGCTGACCGTCCTCGCCGAGCGCTCCGGCGGCCTCGGCGATCTCGGTGTTGTAGAAGAGCACGAAGGGGTGGGAGTCCAGCGCGATCGAGACGAGATCGCCGTCGACCACCATCTTCTCCCAGATCCGTTCCGGGAACTGCTCCTGCGTCACCCCGAGCTCGGCGAGCAAGTCGAGGTCCCAGGGATCCAGCAGGCCCCCTGCGACGTGGTCGGCCACCCGCGACGCGTGCATCACGGCGAGATCCGGGGCGCGGCCGCCGGCCCCCGCCATGGCGAGTTTCGTGTAGTACGGGGCGCCGGCGGCAAGCACCGTCTGACGGACGGGCGTCGCGCCCTCGGTGGCCATGTAGCCGTCCAGCAGCTCGCCCATCGTCTTGTCGTCGGGCCCGGACAGCGGATGCCAGAACGAGAGGGTGTCGGAGCTGAGCGCGTCGGCCCCGGCTCAGCCGGCCAGCGCGCCGAGGCCGGCGACCGCGCCGAGCCCGCCCACGCCCTGGAGCAGGCGCCGACGGCCCAGCACCGCCGAGGAGGCGGGGGAGGGGTCGGGGCGCATTCAGCCCTCCTCCGTGGAGCCCGCGGTCCGGGCGAACAGGTCGAAGAACTCATCGGCCAGCAGCACCTCGACGTCGTCGGGGAGGCTCTCGACGAGCTCGACGATGTCGCTCGGCGTCCAGCTCCAGGCGTTGATCAGCCCGGAGATGAACAGCGGGCCGTCGCCGCGCTCCCGCTCGATCTTCGCCAGCAGCTCCTCGCGATAGACGTCGACCCCGCCGGGCGGATAGAAGTTCCCGATCAGCGGCACGGCCGCACCGGGCTGGGAGATGTCGCCCAGCTCGTCGGTCTGGAGGATCCCGCGCAGCTCGCCGTCGGCGGCGTAGGCCTCGAGCACCCGGTCGGGCAGTGCCGGCGGGGCGCTGTCATGGTCCGGGGTGCTGTAGGCGAAGATGACGTCGAGCCCGGTGCGTCCCATGTACTCGCCGGTCAGGCGGGTGTACACCCCGAGCTCGTCTTCCGGCCACGAGTCGCCGTAGGTGTACCCGGCCCCCGAGGGCCCGCAGACCAGCAGGTCGTTCTCGCTGGCCGTGCGCTGGAAGTGGTGCAGGATCGCGGGGCCGATGTCCTCGAGCAGAGGGGAGACGGTCCAGTTCATTGGCACGCTGCCGCGGGCCGGGTCGTCCCACAGCTCCCGCATGTGTCGCTGGCAGAACTGGATGTTGTCGCCCTCGCCGATCGTGAGAGTGAGGTACGTGCGGTTCTCGGCCTCGCGGTCCGTCGGCGGTGCCGGACGGGCCCGGGTGGAGGCGCGCACCGCGGAGAGCGCCGTCGCGTTCATGTAGAAGTCCGCGGCGACGACGATCACCCCGGCGCGGCTGCAGAGCTCGACGCCGGACCACTCGCCGGCGACGTCGTCGGAGAACCACCCGGCGTACACGGTGCCGGGCTCGACCTCGGTCAGCAGCTCCTCGAACTGCGAACCGCTGGCGCCCGACGGGGGCAGCCAACTCACCAGCGCACCCGTCGCGATGGAGAAATCGCGGAAGGAGGAGAACGGCTCCACGCGGGTGGGCGCCTGATCGGTCACCGAGACGACGAACTGGTTCTCCATCTCGATCGCGATGCTCATGCTCGTGGTGCCGGCGGGCACCTCGAAGCGGTACACGAAGTAGCCCCCGCCGTCGCAGAACCGGAGCCCCTCCTTGGTGCCCGAGGCGGCACCGTCGAACAGGAAGGGCGCCTCGTCGTCGGTGTTCGGCGTGAAGGCGGCGACGATCTCGCCGTCGCAGGTGAGCTCCACGGCGTACACCCCGGGGCCCCAGCCGTCGTTGGTGAACGCGTCGGTGAATTGCACGAACAGCTCGTCCTGGTCGAGATGGTCCTCGAGGTCGATGGTGTAGGTGTCGTGGTTGGAGGAGTCCGTGACACGCTCCTCCTCGCGCAGCAGCTCGGTCCAGGAGATGTCCTCGACCTCGACGTTGTGCGTGGGTGGGAGGCCGACGAGCACCTCGCGGGTGCACTCGGGCCACAGGTGGGTCATCGCCCAGTCGTGGAGGGCGTCGGGATCGTCCTCGAAGCGGCCGCGCAGGTCCTCGAGGACCGGCAGGTCGTGCTGCTCGGCCTGCTCGGCCGTGGCCACGACGCCACCGCGCAGCCCGGCGATCGAGGTGGCGAGGTTGATCGTGTGCGGGGAATCCATGTCATAGAGGACAGCCCCGCCGATCCGGTCGCGGTACCGCTCGATCAGCGCCAGGGGATCCTTCTCGAGCCGGGCACGGACGGGCAGGTCGGCCACCCACGTCTCGTCGACCGGGTCGGCGATCAGGTAGATCTCCGGTCGCTCACGGTTGACCAGGCCCTGCAGGGTGACCAGGAGCAGGCGGTCGAAGCCGTCGAGCCCGTCCATGTCCGCGACCCGGATCGCGCCCGTGGCGTGGAAGGTGGGGAAGACGTGCTGGTCCTTCCAGGTCACAGCCCTGCCCGGCGGAGCGGCCGGGGGAGTGGCGGGTGCGCCGGGGGCGGAGCCGTCGGCGCGTGCGGGCGCGGCGACCCCGAGCGAGAGCGCGGCAGCGCCGATCAGCGTGCGGCGTGAGGGGGCGAGCAGGGGGAGGGAGCGGTGCCGGTCGGAGGTCATCGTCGACTCCTTGGTCGGGCGGGGGAGGGGACGGGCACCGGACGCGAGACGTGATGTCGTCGCGCATGCGGCAGCTCCAGTGCGCCGCCATGACCCGTCGTGAGGTGGCGCACATTACGCAATCCATTTGATGGATGTCAACGATCGGATTCGCCGCTACTCTTCGACGCATGGCAGAGCAGACCCGGGTCGAAGACGCCCAGATCGGGCGGTGGGCGAAGCGCGGGACGAATCTGCCGCGCGTGGCGGACTACAACCAGATGCTCGTGCTCGACCTGATCCGACGCTCCGAGGGGATCAGCCGTGGCGAGCTGGTGGGGCGGACGGGGCTGACCGCGCAGACCATGTCGAACATCATTCGACGCCTGGTCGGGGAGGGGTTGATCGGCGAGGTCGGTCGGGTCCAGGGCGGCAGCGGCACGCGACGGGCGATCTTCGAGGTGGTGCCCGGCGCGCGGTGCACCATCGGGCTCCACATCGACCCCGCGCGACTCACCGCGGTCATGCAGGACCTGGGCGGGACCGTCGTGCGCGAGGAGGTCCGCCCGGCCCCGCGCACTCCGGATCCGGACAGCGTGCTCGACGTCGTCGAGACGATGATCCGCTCGTTGATGGAGAGCGCCTCGGTGTCGGTGGAGCGGATCGCGGGGATCGGCGTCGCCTCGCCGGGGCCGGTCGATGCCGCTCACGGGCGAGTGGTGGATTCGCCGATATTGCCGGGCTGGGACGTGGTCGAGCTCAAGAGAGAGCTCGAGCTCCGCTTCGCGATCCCCGTCTCCGTCGAGAAGGACAACATCGCGGCGGCTGCGGGCGAGGTCTGGAAGGCGCCGGCCGTGGACGAGAACCTCGCCTTCATCTACCTGGGCTCCGGTGTCTCCGCCGGTCTCGTCCTCGACGGGAGCATCGTGCGCGGGGCAGGGATCAACGTCGGCGACATCGGCCACATGAGCGGGGACCCGAACGGCCCGATCTGCCAGTGCGGAGGTCGCGGCTGCATCACTGCGACCGCCCTGCCCGCGGTCCTCGTCGGGGAAGCCACGGCCCGTGGGGTGCTTCCCGTCGTGGATCTCGGGGACGCGGGAGCGGTGGAGAAGGCCCTCGCCGAGCTCTGCCGTCAGGCGGAGGAGGGCGGCGACTCGGTGGCGGCGGAGATCATCGAGCGCACCGCGAGGAGCTTCGGGCGCGTCTGCGCGCAACTCGCGAATTTGCTCGACCTCGACGCGATCGTCCTCGGCGGCCCGCAGTGGCCCGCGCTCCGTCATGCCTTCCTGCGGGTCCTCCCCTCGCTCGTGAACCGGAACTACCTCGGCCGAACCTCCCATGTGGTCCAGGTGCGGGGGACGTCCATCGGCGAGCACGTCGGTGCTGCTGGAGCGGCATCGCTGGTCATGTGGGAGACGATGTTCGATCCCCCGAAGCAGCTCTACATCAGCTGAGGGAGGTGCGGGTTCCGGGCGTGGCGCTTCCTCTCGGTCAGCGAGTCGACCCGACGCCCCCGGAGCGCATCCGCGCCAGGAAGTCCCCGAGCAGGGTGGGGTGGTCCAGCTCCGACCCCGGAGGTGCACGGCTCGATCGTCAACGCCTCGGAGGGATCGGGCGCCGCCGGGGACGAGCTGGTCTACGTCGCGCCGCAGCACGGCACGCTGCGGAAGAACCTGGGCGTGTTCGTTCCCGAGGACGGCGGCTCCTCGTGGCAGCACGCGGCGGATAGGACGAAGAACCGCTCCGGCTACTCCGATGTGGTGATGCTCGACCTGGAACGGGCTGGACTGCTGTACGAGGGCAGCGACGCCCGCGACAAGATCGTCTTCCAGGTCGCGGAGCTGCCCTAGTAGTTGCGGGTCATGACGTTGTGGAAGTTGGCCGGGGATGGAGGAACGGGTCCCTGACCGGCACGATGGGTGGTCTCTCGACAGCCAACTCGCTGGAGGGGACTCGTCCCATGGCCCACGGCAGTTCCCCGCTGACCGTGCTCGGACGATGCTGAGCCGTCACCCGGGCGATCGAGCGCAGCCGCCGGGCGTGCCCGCTCGTCCGTGCGTGCTCTGCCGCTCCGAGGCCCGACCCTCCTCGGCGAGCCGACATCGGCCGTCGGCCGGGACCGGTCGGAGAATCGCGCTGGAGCGTCGTGACCGGAATCCGCCGCAACGCGTCGCGAGGCCTGACGGGATCACGCTGACGCCTCACGGCGAGGACGCGACAGGACACAGAGCACGAGGCTCAGCGCTTCGTCACGATCGGTGCCACGCTGTTCCCGGTCACGTCGTAGACCCGGGACCTGTTCGGCCATGCACGTCACCCCTCGGGATCCGCGGAGCAGGACCCCTCGGCCTGCTCGTCGCCGGCCACGACCTGCACGGCGGGCAGGTCCTCGTCGCAGCGGCGAGCGGGCTGCTGCGTCATCGGCTCGTACGGCGAGCCCGGACCGTCAGACGGAGCGCTCGGGGTGCTCCTCGTTCTCCCCGCGATCCTCCACGTCCCAGATCGCCTCGCAGTCCTCGCACGACCGGTCGCCGAAGGCCGGGAGGCACCCGTGCCACTGCAGCCAGGGCGGGTCCGACTCCTCGGTGCGCGGATCCGGACCCCCGAGCAGATGATGCGTCACCCGGGCCGATCCGCACTCGGGGCAGGTGCCGCGCGGCTCCGCATACGGCTCCGGGGGCTCCTCGCTGAGGATCATGATCATGACGCCGAGAGTACGGCGGAGGTCCGACAGGGCGCCGCGCCGCGCTCGGGCTCGTCGGCCTCGTCCTGGTCGTCATCGTGGCGCGTCGCGGGCTCGCGACGAAGCGCACCTATGGGGCAGCGGCCGCGGCCGTGCTCGGCATGCTCGCCTCGGCCGCGATGACGGTCGTGCTGGTGGGCGCGGTGATCATCCCGAGCAGCGGCACCGACCCGGACCCCGTCGTCGCTGGGGGAGAGCCCGAGGAGCTCGACGGGACCTCCACCCCAGCCGCCGAGGAGGAGACGACCTCCGCGGACGAGCCGACGGTGACCCGCGAGGAGGAGACCACGACGGCTCCCGCGCCGGATCCGGAGCCCACCGAGGAGCCCACCCACGATCCGAGCCCGGCCCCGACCGTCGCACCGGACCTGTCCACCTACGAGGAACTCGACGAGCGCACCCTCGCCCAGATCGTGAAGGCGCCGGACGACCACATCGCCCGCCAGGTGATCGTCTACGGCCGGATCACCCAGCTCGACGCGGCGACCGGCAAGTGCGTCGTGCGTGTCTCCATCTCGCATGCCCCGCAGGACGACTGGTACGACTACGAGCACAACACCATGGGCTTCGCCGGCGACGGCGAGTCGGATTGCCCGGTCCTCGATCCGTTCGTCGCGGACGACGAGGTGAAGCTGTGGGTCACTCTCGGTGGCAGCCTCAGCTACGACACCCAGATCGGCGGCAGCACCACGGTCCCGGCCTACCTGGTCGACGACGCCGAGCTGCTGTGAGTGGGGGACAGTACCGGCTGGTCACACGCCTCCGCGGACACTCGCTCCGTCCGGCACCGGTCCTAGCCGTGGCCTCACTGCCGCGCCGTTGCTCACCCGACGTCGGAGCTGACCGGGATGTGCTCCCGACGGCTCGCCAGGCGGTACGGATCGGCTCCGGCGTCGAAAGAGGATTTCGTCTTCTCGCGCAGCTCGGTGAGCCATGTGCGGTACACGTCTGCCGGGCTGTACCAGGCGCCCTTCTTCGCTCCGTGTCTCTGCAGGATGCCGGCTTCGACCAGAGCGGAGAGATCACGGGAGGCCGTGGTCGCGGTGACGTCGGCGAGCTCGCGGTACGTCGCATTGCGCAGCGACCAGCCTGAGAAAGTCAGCTCGAGCGCCGGCGTGGCGCGGTGCGGGACGAGTCCGGCTTCGACCTTGTCGTCGACCAGCTCCGCCACGCGGTCCGCGCTCCACAGTCGCCCCTGGACGGTTCGGGCCTGTCGATAGTGGGCGGTGAGGGCGAACTCGATCCACTCCGAGGCCGACCGTTCCGGCGACCATCGTCCGCGACCTGTCCGTGCGAGGACGTCGTAGTACGCGGTCGTGTTCCGTCCCAGGTACTCCTCGATGCTCACGAACTGCGCTTCGCTGAACTGTTCGCGATAGAGCATGAAGGACTGCACGATGCGGGACATGCGGCCATTGCCGTCGGCGAACGGGTGGATCATCACCAGATTCAGGTGCGCCATCGCGCCCTGGACCATCGGATGGAGATCGCTGGCTCCCAGTTCTGCGAGGGAAGCCAGGTAATCGGACATGAGGCCGGGGACGGCATCGACCTCGGGGCCCGTGTACACGGTGCGCTGTGAATCGTCGTCGTGGACGAACACCTCTCCACGACGGTATCGACCCGGACTGCGGTCGAGGTCGTAGCCCTGCACCATGAAGTGCAGTGCCAGGAGATCGGCCTCGCTCATCGCTTCCGTTCTCTCGGCGAGGACCTGGAGGTAGGTCATCGCGTCCGAGTAGCCCTTGACCGCGAGCCATGTCGCGTCCACCGACACCTGATCCTCTTCGTTCCCGACGATCGCAAGTGCCTGGTCCTCGGTGACCGTGATCCCTTCGATGCTGTTGGAACCGCGGACCGCGCGTGCCCTCGCCTGTCGGCGCAGCGTGCCGTTCCATCGACGCGGTCGGGCCAATGCATATCGGAGACTGCGGCGGATCTCGTCGATGGCGCGCAGGACGGCGTCGTCGTCCGCGGAGAGGGCGGGCGCGGTGTGCAACATACGAGCTCCAAGTCAGTTAATAACTGACATGGAGTCTATAACTGACATGCGCACGGTGTCAGGACCCCGACGTCGCCCGCGTTCACGGATCCGTCCCTGCGGAGCCTCCCACCCTCAGTCGTACACCCCGTCATCCGCATCGTCCGAGGACACGGTGAGGTAGACGCTCTCCACGCCGCGCAGCTCGACGAGCTCCGGCACGAGGTCCCGCACGGGGAAGCGGCCGTGGAAGCGGATGTCCATGATGACGAGGGTCCGCTCGTCCTTGGTCTTGCGGCGGCTGCTCTCGATGGAGCTGGTGAACCCCGAGGAGGTGGCCACCGAGAGGATGTCGCGCAGCACGCCGGCGCCGTCCGCGTAGGTGATCCGGGTGAGCCGTTTGCGGTCGGGGTCCGGCAGCTTCCGGATCAGCGGGGCCATGACGAACAGGGTGATCAGGTGGATCGCCGTGAGCGCGATCGCGAGCGACAGCATCCCCGCCCCGCAGGCCATGCCGACGGCGGCGGCGACCCAGATCGTCGCGGCGGTGGTCAGCCCGCGCACCACGTTCCGGCCCTTGAAGATCACGCCCGCGCCGAGGAAGCCGATGCCGGAGACGATCTGCGCGGCGATGCGCGAGGGGTCGAGCATCACCTCGTCCCCCAGCACGGCGGAGAAGCCGTAGGCGGAGACGAGGGTGAAGGTGCAGGACCCGAGGCCCACCAGCACGTGCGTGCGGTAGCCGGCGGCCTTCTGCCGGACCTGGCGCTCGATCCCGAGCAGGGAGCAGAGCACGAAGGTCGCCACCAGCAGCTCGATCTCGACGAGGCTGGAGTCGGTGAAGAGTCCGACGAGCGGTTCCATGCGATCGATACCTTCGTGAGCTGGCGGAGCCCCTGGGACGGTGGCCGGCGCGGCGGTCGGGACTGTGGCCGGCGCGGCGGTCGGGATGGTGGCCGGGGTGGTGATCGGGGCGGGGTCGGGGCGTGGTCATCAGGTGACGGGCAGGCTCCCCACCTTGCCGCATCTTCTCCGAGGTGTCACCGTTCTGCGCGTCCGAGCGGTCGGGCCCGATCCGGCGCGCTCTCCATGCAGATCCAGGAGAGGGACGGGGAGTGGGGCTCCGCGGAGGAGCACGACGTGGCCGCGGAGGCGCGAGTCACTCTGCGGCGACCATCCTCAGCACGGCATCGCGCAGACGGAAGTCGTCCCCCGCCAATCCGCTGATGGTTTCGGCGAGGTGCACGTCGGTCTGTGCGATCCGCGCAATGCCGGAGCGGTCGGCGTCCTGGATGCTGATGAAGACCCGCGAGTAGTCCGGATTCTCGACCGGGAGCGGCACTCGCTGCTGTTCGACCACGGCGGTCGGGCCGAACTCGAGGAAGATCGTCGGGTGCGCATCGGCCCGTTGCAGCTCCACACACCACTCCCATCGGCCGACGAACCGCGTCACGATCTGCTCGATCCGGCCTTCCGTGATCGTCGCGTTCACCTGGTCCATCAGAACCGACCGAGAGTACGCGCGCAATCCGCTCTTCGCCGAGGCGAGTGCCGCTCGACCGACCTCGAGCTGGCTCCGGGCATGCTCGGCGACGAGGTCGGCGAACTGCTGGGTCGCCGCGTCGCGGGGACGGTGGCCGAAGCGTTCGGACTCGCCCGTGTCGCACATCGTCGTGAGGAACGAGATCGTGTCGTCGAGGTTCACTGCCGCTGGTCCTTCCACGAAATGCTGAAGCATCTGCCGGATGAAGAAGTGCTGGTTCGGGTGACGCATGCGCCACGACCCGTCGACGTCGACAACGTTCTGCAGATCGCGCAGCACCTCCGCGTACGTCACCACGACAGCTGACTCCCAGCCGTCGCGCTGCCGGTGGGACTCGCGTCGTTGGCAGAGCAGGACGACGACGGCCGCCCGCCCGCCGGTGGTGCCGTGCGCGAGATACCGGTGATAGTCGTGACCGTGCCCGTCGGACGTCCCGAAGTTCTCCACGACGACCGCCGCGTCGGCGCGGGAGAGGACGATGTCGGCGATGTCCGCCCCGGTGTCGCTGATGGCGTCCTCGAGGCCGTGCGTGACCACTTCCTGCGCAACGCGATACCCCGAGGACGGGAGTCGGTTCACGTGGGGGAGCGCGGCATTGATCCGATGGAGAAGGACGCGCTGTGCCGCATCCCCGAGCTCGTGGTTCGCATCGGCGTCGAGGAGCCAGGCGAAGACGTTGGAGATCTGCTTCTCGTGGGTCCCGTGATGCATCACCCGGAACACATTGAACTGGTCCTCCAGGCTCCGCGACAGTGAGGGGAGGAGCATCGTGACGATGTCGTTCGCCGAGGCGGATCGTTCGTCCATGAGCCGATGGTAGCCATGCGGTCGCTCCCCGTCGCTTCATCGGTCCCATCGCCGGCCTCGTGACCGCCGAGGAGTGGAGCATGAGCGCGGTGGGCGGCAGTACCGACGTGTTCCGTCGAGCCGGAAGTGACGGCGACAGTTCGAATGTCGGATCCCCGTCGCAGACTTCCCCTGATGACCCGTCGAGCAGCGCGGGTCCCCGGACGAAAGGGTGCGCCGCTGCCGGCGGCGCAGGTGATGACGTGACCACACCTCCATACGGTTCTCCCGGCGAGAGGCCGAGCGACAGTTCCGTCGCCTCCGGCGTCCCGCATGATCTCGCCGGGCGACGTTCGCCGGCGACGTCGCTCGCCATGGCGGCGCTCATCGTCTGCCTCGCCGCGTTCGCGCTCGGGCCGGTACCGCTCCTCGGCACCGGGCTCGGGATCGTGGGCATCGTGCTGGTCGTCCTCGCGGCTCGTCGCGGACTCGCGACGAAGCGCACCTATGCCGGCGGACTGGCAGCCGTCGTCGGTGTCCTGGCGTCGATCGCGATGTCCGTCGCGCTCGTCGGCCTCGTGCTGATCCCGGCAGGGGGTGGCGTCCCGGAGCCGACGGTCGCCGCGGGGGAGACGGAGGAGATCGATCAGGACGCAGAGATCGACGCGGAGAACGGCGCAGAGGTCGACACGGAGGTAGACGCGGAGGTCGACGCGGAGCCGTCGGACCCGGCGGTCGAGGAGGAATACTCCCCCGAGGCGGAGCCGGTGACGGACGAACAGCCGACCGCGGAGGAGGAACCCGTCTCCGCCACCACGGCGGATCCCGAGCCCACGGAGCAGCCTGACCCGGAAGAGACCGAGGCGCCGGACCTCAGCACCTACGACGAGCTGGATGAGCGTGATCTCGCCCAGATCGTGAAGGCGCCGGACGACCACCTCGGGCGCCAGGTGATCGTCTACGGCAGGATCACGCAGCTGGACGCGGCCACCGGCAAGTGCTTCGTCCGGGTCTCCATCGCCCACTACCCGCAGAGCGCCTGGTACGACTACGAGCACAACTCGGTCGGCTTCGCCGGAGACGGCGAGTCCGACTGCCCGGTCCTCGATCCCTTCGTCGCCGACGACGAGGTGAAGCTGTGGGTGACGATCGGCGGCAGCCTCAGCTACGACACCCAGATCGGCGGCAGCACCACCGTACCGGCCTACCTCATCGACGACGCCGAGCTGCTGTGACGACGGGCGGAGCACGGACCGGCGCGTTCGCCCGGTGACCTCGGCGCCGACATCACGACGTCACGACGAGTCGAGCGTCGACACAAGGCGCAGGTCAGCACAACTGCGGGTGGCGTCGTGATCGGCTGCCTGCTCCTGGCGCTGCTCGCCGACGATGGCTACGAGCGGGGGTGTACGTGGAACGGCGTCGCCGTGCCGCTGGCACTGATCGGCGCCGTGGAGAGCCCTGGAGACGGGACCGAAGGGCGGGTGCCGAGTCGTCTCAACCCGCCTCGACGCCCCTCTCCCGCCGCTCCCGCTCGTCCGCGACCACCTGCCTGGCGATCGCGACCTCCTGCGTCTCCATCGCCTCGACGTCGAGGTCCTTGGCGGCGGATTCGCGAGCGTAGTCGTCGAAGATCTGGGTCTTCTCGGCCAGGAGCTCGACGATGCGGGGGTCGGTGCCCTCGTCGGAGAGGAGGCGGTGGACCTGCACGGAGCGCTGCTGCCCCATCCGGTAGGCGCGGGCGATGGCCTGCGTCTCGAGGGAGGGTTTCAGCTGCGGTTCGCAGATGACCACGATCGAGGCGGCCTGGATGTTCAGGCCCTCCCCGCCGGCCTGGATCTGTGAGAGCAGCACGGCACCACCGGATGCCTGCGTGAAGTCGTCCACGATCACCTTGCGGCCGTTCTGGGTGGCATCGTCGATGATCTCGCTCAGCCGCTCCACCTTGTTCGATGCCGTCCCGCTCGTCATCGCGGCACGACGCATCCCCATGAAGCTGCCGGCCAGCACCTGCTGCTCGTAGGCGGCCCTGTCCTCGTCGGAGTACTCGATCCAGTCCTCGATCTCGTTGAGCTCGGGCAGCTCCTTGAGCACGTCCTCCTGGTTGCGGCGCAGGTAGGTGGTGGAGATGTGCTGCCGGAACGACAGCGGCAGCAGACCTTCCGAGGATCGGGCGAGCTCCGGGTCCAGGTAGCCGATGAGGGTGCGGAACTCCTCCAGGCGGTTCTCGATCGGTGTTCCCGTCATGAGGATCGCGTGGCGTGCGCGGCGGATCTGCTCGCGAGTGCTGCGGGAACGCCGGGAGGCGGGGTTCTTGATCTTGCGCGCATGATCGACCACGAGCGTGTCCAGACGCTCGAACGAGCCCTCCTCGAGAAGTCGGGAGAGGGTCGCGTAGGTCGTGACCGCGCCGCCGTACCGCGAAACGGGCACCGAAGTGCTGGTACGTCCTCATCGCGGCGATGTTCAACAGCGTGGTGACCTGACCTATGGCCTGGTTTCCACTCTCGACCGCCAGCTTCTGGTAGCGGGGAGTCCTCACCGTGTGCGGGCGAACTCCGTCAGAGCGCCCCGTTCCCGCTCACCGCATCGTCCCGCTCCACCCACTCGATCAGTTGGCGCAGCAGCTCAGGCCCTTCTTGGCTGTCGTCGCGGGGCCGCGTGGCGAGCTGGTCGATCTCACCCGAGACCGCACCCAGAAGCTCGTCGAGTCCGAGCTCTTCCGGGAGAACCGGATCGTCACCTGTCAGCCATGAGCCGGCGTCGCCTCGTGCGGAGGCGAAGATGAGCAGCTCGACATCCGCGCGTTCCAGCGCTTTCGATCCGGTCGCAGCGGGAAGTGCCTTCCGCCATTCGTCAAGCAGGCCCAGGTACCTCGCATAGCTGTCGGAGTCCCACCACGCGGTGTACAGCGTCTCGTGGGCCTCGTCCCGGAACCAGCGCCGCACCACGGCGTCGAGAACCGGAGTCGTCTCCACCTCGTCATATGCAGCGGTGAGGAAATACAGGAACTTCGTGCCGAAGGCAGGGCCGAGGTACTTGAGGTAGGGATCGCCCGTCGCTCGCTGCGCGGCGATCTCCTCGAACGCCGCATGGCCGCCCTGGGTGGGTTCCTGGGCGATTCGGGCGATCTCGACGAGATGCTCCACGGCGTCGGGGTCCGTCGACAGGACTCGCACAGTCCGGTACGGACCGTAGCCGGAGGTTCCGTAGCCCCAGATCATCGCGGCGATGAACGCGGTGACCACCGCCTGTGGGCTCGGCGAGCCGTCGGTGTCGCGGAGCATCGTCGGGGAATGGAACCCTTCCACGACGGTCCGATCGATGCGATCCTCGTCCCCTCCGAAGGCCCTCCTGGTGGCGCCGACGATGTCCTTGATCGCAGCCCCCAGGTTGATGCCCTTGAGTTGGGGTGTGTCGTCCCTCGAGAACCGATTGGCCCAGGAGCCCGGCCGCCACGGGAATGTGCCTTGTGGGCGTCGGTCGAGTGCTGCCCACCGCGTGTACGTCGTGGTCAGCGAATCAGGGATCGTTGTCATGAGCGCATCGTAGGGGCGACGGCAGACTTCCGACGCGAGAACCGATGTTCTCGTCCCGACCGCGTTGATTCAGATGTCCCACCCCACGGCAAGACTCCGCGTATGGATCTGTCCTGGGAAGCCTTCCGCTTCGCTCCCGGTGCTTCCCCGTCGCGACTGCTCCACGGCGTGGGGCTGCTGGACCTCGTGACCGACGTGCTGGTCGGAGACGGCCGCACCGTTGAAGCGCTGGTTCGCACGGATCCCGTCCACGTCGTGACGATGATCCGCTCGCGGAACGCACCTCGCGCGACGTGCACCTGCGGGAGCTCCTTCCCGGAACATCCCTGCATCCATGCCCTCGCCGCCTGGATCCGGGAGCTTCAGCTCCGTGGCGGGATCGGCAACGCGCGGATCGCTCGGTGGGAGCAGCTGCTCGCATCGCGGCATCAGCTCGACGTCGTGTGGGATCGCTTCGCTGAGTGCTGGCTCGGCGCCGCACGTTCGGGCGACCCCGATGAGGAAGCGGAGCTGATGTGGGCAGTTGATTCGCTCGAGGGCGAGATCCGGGTCGCCAGGGCTCTCGTCGGCAAAGCGACGGGCGACGAACTGTCCAAGTACCTGCTCCGCCTCGTGAACAGGCGGGGAATCGATGGAGAATCGCGACTGTCGCTCCCAGGGATCGTCGATGCCGACCAGCTCATGAACGTTCTGTGTCAGCCGCTCGATCGCGCTGATCCTGCGGCGAACGCGTCTGCCGTTCTCGCTATCGCCGGGTCATTGCGACGTACGGCCGCCGGGACGGCCGAGGAGATGAGGTATGAGTGGACCCTCCACCTCGCCTGCTCGACGATCGGTGGCCTCGTCGCCGCTGGGCACGCCGACCCGCTTCACGTCGCCGAGACGATCCTGCGAGCAGAACTCGCTGCACCCGAGACTTCCTACCCGTGGATCGCGATCATCTTCGACCGTCTGAGCTCCGGCGCCGCGCCAGTGGCGGGTGAGATGCAGAGACTCCTGGACGATAGCGAGTCCGGCTCTCGAACTGGTACGAAAACTGCTCCTCGGCGCCGGCTTCGCACCGAGATCGCTGCGGCACGTGGGGAGATCGAAGATCTGCTCCGCGAGCTCGCCGAGTGGCCCGATGCGCCGTACGGCGAGTTCGCGTGTCGCTTCTCCGCCCTGCCGGCGCAACGCTCGCCGATGCCGATTCTCGAAGGGGCCCGGAGTGCCGGTCGTCTGCGCTGGGCACCGGGGTGGCCCTGTCACGGCCTGGCGAGTGGCAGGGGACGAATCATCCATCACATCCACGAGGAGTTCCTGGAGCACCCCTTCCGGGGGGATATCGCTATCGGCGACCTGGTGACCGCCTTGGCTGATGACGGACGAGAGGACGAGGCCCTGGTTGCCCTCCGCACCCATGCCCGCCGGCATCCGGAGGCATCTCATCGCTATGAGTTCCTCCGGATCTGGGAAACAGCTCAGCTCGGGCCCGGTGCCGCAGGCGAAGCTGACGCGCTGTTCGAGCACGGTGACGAGAACCTCGCCCGCACGCTCGGAGTCCTCTCGCGGATTCCCGAGAACTACTTCAGCACTGACTTCTCCACTGCCGGGCGGGGGATGGCTGCCGCCCTGCTCACTGCCGTACTGCTGGAGGACATCCCGCCCGAAGGGAATCTGCGTCAGCTGCAGGCCCCGGTCTGGGCGGAATCGTTCTTCTCCTCGTATCCCGACGCGGTCGACGATCTCGAGCATCTGGCGGCGCTTCCCGAGCAGGACTTGGCGGAGATGCTCGAGGGAGCCGTGCTCGATCGTGACCTCGCGCTGCGAGCACAGCGGATCGCGCGACACGTGGTCAGCGGTGATGCCGGACTTGTCAGCGCGTCAGATGCTCGCGCCGCCGGTCCCGATGCCGTGATCGTGAACATCCAGAGCTCGGGGCACGCCGGAGAACTCACAGGCGCCCTGACCTCCTTGTTCCTGACAGGTCTCTCGCCGGTGGCGGAGACGATTCTGCGGCCCTGGATCGACCAGGCAACCGGCGGAGCCTGCTCGAGCGAGGAGTCGTTGATCCGACGGGCCCATGATGCCGAGCCCCGAGGGGCCGACTCGCTCGCCTACGTCCTCGGTCTGACGCTCGCGGGACATGGCGAAGCTGCGCCGCCTCGGAGGTCCTGAGCGTGCTGCGAGGCAGGCGTGGCCGAGCGTCGGATTCTCTCGGCCGCCCCGGACCTTGCCGAGTGATGGGGTCGACCGTGAGGTGCCGGGCGAGATCGACAGCGCTGGACAGTCTGGGATCAGTCGCGATACGCGCGCACTGAGACAACCCTCGAACCGTCGACCCCGTGGGAATCCATGGTGATCAGACGCAAGGCCGAGACCTGATCTGCTTCGTCGATCTCGACGGGTACCCGCCGCTCCCGGTTCCCCTCGATCCGCGCCACCTCGCGCCAGGCGCCGTCGACCAGCGCCTCCACGCGTGCGTCGCGCACCAGGGTCGGCATCACCTCGGCCTCGGTGCGGTGGTGGTGGAGATTGATGAGGTCCTCGTTCACGTCGTCGTCGAAGATCACCTCGACGCGGCCGATTGGGACGGGTGCCGGCCAGGTCAGCTCGATCCACGGCTGCGGGTCATCGCCGGTGGGCGCGGAGACCCACATGTTCGGGCCGCCGTAGGGGCGGGCGTAGCCGCCGCGCACCTGCTCGGGGCGGAAGGCGTCGGTCGGCGCGCTCGCGCGGAAGCAGATCCCCTGGCCGTGCAGGGTCTCCTTCCAGGCGCGCCACTGCTCGGTGTACCGCTCGTCCTCGGGCATCTCGCGGTGGATCATGGTCACGGTGCCGGGCTCCACCTGTGAGCCCCGGTGCACGGCCAGCTCGGGGTTCGCGTGCAGGATCACGAAGCCGTTCCGGGCGGTCTCCGGCTTCCAGGCCAGCGGCAGGTGCACCCAGGAGCGCCCGGGCTCCACCGCCGCGTTCACCGCGGCGACCTCGTCGGCCGGCAGGTAGTTCTGCGGGGCGGACGTGCCGTGCAGCGAGGCCCGCAGCTCGGTCGCGCGCTCCGCGTCGACCAGCACATCGATCCCGTCCAGGTGCGGATCCACCGGCAGCACCAGCCCCAGGTCGTCGACGAGCGGCACCAGCCCGGCGCTGCGCGTGGAGGCGAGCTGCTGCTTCGTGGAGGAGGCGCGCACGGCGGCCTGCAGGGCGAGGTCCGCGGGATCGTCGTGCTCCACGCCCAGCACCGAGGCGTCGGCCCGCACCATCGCGCGGCGCAGCTCCGTCGTGTGCTCGCTCGCCAGTGCGGACGGCGTCACGTCCAGCTGCTGTGCGAGAGCCGCCCCGATCCCGGCCGCCTCGCCGAGCACGGCGCAGGTCGCCATCACGCGCGTGGACCCGAAGGCGACGTGGCTGGCCGAGATGTTCCGCCCGGCCATCCACAGGTTCGTGACGTTCTTCGAGAACAGCATGCGCAGCGGCAGATGGTAGTTGCCGTCGGGATGCCAGTGCTTCGAACCGGGCTCGGTCGCGTACACACCGCCGGAGGGGTGCAGGTCGATGGACCAGCCGCCGAAGCCGATGCGGTCCTCGAACTCCGTCTGCCCCAGCAAGTCCTGCTGGGTGAGCACGTGCTCGCCCACGAAGCGGCGGTACTCGCGTTTGCCGGGCACCGCCCCCACCCACTCCAGGGTGAGGGTCTCCGCGTCGAACTCTCCGGAGTTCTTGATGTGATCCCACATCCCGTAGCAGACGGCCTGGAGCTCGTCGCGGATCCGCTCGTTGTCGTGCACCACGTCCAGCTCGCCGCCCCACTCGATCCACCAGAAGGCGCAGCCGCGCATGTCCTGGCGGATCACCCGATGCTGCGGGATGCCCGTCGCGGCGACGTCGACGGCGAACGCGGGCTTGACGAACTTCGAGGGTTCGCCGACGTCCTTCGAGTAGAACAGGATCGTGCTGCCCAGCATGTTCTGGTCCGGCACGTCCGGCGCCCAGGACTCGTCGAAATGCGCACGCGGCTCCCGGCCGGTCATGTGCTCGGCGCCGGCGAGATGGCCCACCAGTCCGTCGCCCGTGCAGTCGATGAACGTCGGCGCCTCGAGCGTGATCCGTCGTTCGGAGCCGCTCATCCACCCGGTCACGCGGCGGATCACGCGCGCCTCGGCCGGTCCGTCGGCCTCGACCTCGGTGACGTCCGTGTTCAGCAGCAGGGTGATGTTCTCCTCCGCCTGCACCGTCTCCAGCAGCAGCAGGTCCCAGTAGTAGGGGTTGCCCTCGGGGTTGCGGAACTGGTTCTCCACGAACAGCTCGCCCATGATGCCGGTCTCGCGGGCGAACAGGTGGATCCCGTGCGCGGTCGCCCCGCACACCCAGACCCGCACCTCGCTCGAGGAGTTCCCGCCGAGCACGGGTCGGTTCTGGGCGAGCACCACCTGCCGTCCCTGGCGGGCGGCGCCGATCGCGGCGCAGATCCCGGCCAGGCCTCCGCCCAGCACGGCGACGTCGGTGCGGATGGTCTCTTCGATCACGGAGGATCGTCCTTTCGAGCAGGTGGATCAGGAGGGGCCGACGGGGCGGGCCGGCCCGGCACGCTCAGGGATGCTTCCCGAGGGTGCCGTCGTCGATGAAGCGCTCCGCGCCGTCGGCCGAACGGAACTGGGCCACCAGCACCCACAGCAGGCTGGTGACGAGGGTGTCGCTGGCGCGACCGGAGTAGTAGTGGGTCCACACCTCGCCGTTGCGGATCCCGGTGAAGATGCTGATGTCCGCCCTCTCGTCGACGGGCGAGCCGGGCGCACCATGGACGGCGATCGTGGTGGCACCCTGCGCGCGGGCGTCGCCGAGCAGGCGGGTGCTGAGCTCGTCCTCACCGGAGCGGTTCAGCACCGCCACGGCGTCCCGGTCGGTCAGCGTGTTGGTGAGGGCGTGGAGGGTGGTGGGCCCGCCCTCCAGGAACCAGGCGGCCACCCCGATCCGCTGCAGGCGCATGTGCAGCTCCCGCAGCGCGACGGAGTCGCCCCAGTCACCGAACAGGTGCACGCGCTCCGCCCCGGCGATCGCTCGGGCGGCCTGCTCGACACGGGCGATGTCGATGCCCTCCACCGCATCGCGCAGAGCACGCGCGGCGGTGCCGGCGAGGATGTCGAGCACCTCGGCCGGGGAGTCGTGCGGGGTGATCGCGCTGCCGATGTCCCGCTCCCACTCGGACTGGGCGTTGCGCCCGTTCTCCAACGCGATCGCCGAGCGCAGAGCGGGGAACCCGGCGTAGCCGAGCCGCGCGGCCAGGCGGGAGATCGACGCGGGAGCGGCGTCGGCCTGAGCGGCCAGCGCCGTGATGCTCGCCGAGCCCGCGGCGAGCGGATCGGCGAGGATCGCCTCGGCCACGCGGCGCATCGTCGGGTTCAGGTCGGGGAGCGCCTCGCGCAGGGTCTGGAGCGTGGGGCGGGCAGTGGGAGTGGTCGGTGTCATGGTCGCTCTCAGGTGTAGAACAGCTGTGCCGAGGCCGTGGTGTCGGCGTCGGGGACCACTCTGACCCAATGCGCGCTGAATCCGCTGGGGAACACATCGGTGACCAGCTCCCCGGGCCCCACGGTGAAGTGCTCGCTGCGTCGGAAGCGGCCGTCGCCGTGGATGTCCACCTCGAGATCGAATCCGGCCGCGTGCTCCCCGTGGTTCTCCAGGTGCAGGCACTTGTTCTCGAAGCCCGTCATCAGGTACGGGTCCGACGGCTCGCCGGCGCGCACCTCCTCCCGCCACCAGGGACCTCCCCAGCCGCTCGGCTTCCCGAAGCCCCACAGGTCGTCCGTCTTGCCGAACCAGAGCCCGGACTGGGGCTCGGCGGTGGTCACGTTCTTCCCGCCGCTGGGGGAGGCGTTGTCCGCGCCGAGCACCAGCATCCCCTTCCAGGAGCAGAAGTCCCCGAGCACCCAGAGGTGGGTGGAGATCGGCCGCAGGCCCCAGATCCGGCCGCCGTACGCCCAGGGGGAGAGCTCGTAGAACAGGCCGTGGTGGTCCACCAGCAGGCGCTCGTGCTCGGTCTCGCGGATCCGCGGCCACTCGGTCTGCCACTTGTGGTCGAAGGTGTGGGAGGCCTTCGGCAGCCGGTACCGGGTCCAGGTGTCGTCGCGGGCCGTGTACACCTCGAGGATCGCCGAGGCCTGGTCCCAGCCGGTCGCGAAGATCGTGTCCGTGAAGTCGCCGCGGCCACCGATCGCCGTGAAGGGCCTGCGCTCCAGGATCCGCCAGGCGGTGCCGTCGTACTCCGCGAGCCGGCCCCTGCTCTGCGTCCCGGCCCAGTCCTCCTCGCCGTACTCGTTCGAGCAGACGACGAGCCGGCCGTGCGCGCTGTAGCAGTCCTTGTAGTGGACCTTCCACTCGCCCTCGGTGGTGAGCTCCTCGTTGAGGTCCCAGACGAGACTCGCCTGCCGCGTGGCGAGCTCGAGCTCGTAGACCAGTCCCTCCATCGTCAGCACGTAGACGTGGGTGTCCGGGCGGGTGAGGTGCCGGGCGGTGCCGCACAGGCGATGTCGGGCGAGCTCGTCGACCGTGTGCACGGTGTGGTCCGGCTCGATGACGTGCGGGCCGATCACCAGCAGCCCGGTCTCGAAGTGCACGAGGCGGTTCGTGTACGTGCCGTCCACCCCGAGGGCCTCGGGGACCTTCTCCATCGAGAAGTCGCCCTCGATGCGGCGCAGGCTCACCCCCGTGCCGGTCTCGGCGCGGTGCGAGGTGTAGTTCTGGACGTAGAGGGCGCCGTTGTAGGGCATGAGCGCGCCGACGCCGAGCTCGGTGCGCGGCGGGCCGTAGTCCCCGATCTGCGCGAGCGACGGGGCGACACCGGAGACGGTGGAGAGGGCGGACATCGCAGGAGGACTCCTGGTCGGGGTGATGAGCGGGGTGGCGTCGGGCAGGGTGGCGTCGGTCAGGGTGGGTTCGGAGGGTGTGGGTTCGGACGGTGTGGGCGCGGACTGTGTGGGTTCGGAGGGTGTGGGCGCGGAGGGGGTGGGCTCGGACGGGACGGCTCCCGGGCAGGGGCGGCGGGCCCGTCGGCCCTCACTTCAACGCGCTCTCGGTCATGGCCTGGACGAAGCGGCGCTGGAAGATCAGGAACACGACGAGGATCGGGATGATCGAGATGACCGCCGCGGCCATCGCGATCCCCGGGGCGATCGCCCCGGTCTCGTCGGTGAAGTTCGTCAGGGCCAGCGGCAGCGTGTACGTCTCGGGCGAGGAGAGGAACACCAGCGGTGTCTCGTAGTCGTTCCACGACCACACGAAGGTGAGGATCGCCAGTGCGCTGATCATCGGCATGGCATTGGGGAGATAGATCCGCGAGAAGATCTGCAGCTCGTTCGCCCCGTCGATGCGCGCGGCCTCGGCGAACTCGCCGGGCTGGCTGACGAAGAACTGACGCATCAGGAACGTGCCCAGGACGGTGAACATCCCCGGCAGGATCAGCGCCCACAGCGAGTCGTAGAGCCCCAGGTTCTGGAAGTACACGAAGCGGGGCACGAGCAGCAGCTGTGCGGGGATCAGCGAGGTCGCGAGGTACGCGATGAACACGACGTTGCGGCCGCGGAAGCGCAGCTTCGCGAAGGCGTACCCGGCGAGAGTCGCCGTGGCGAGCTCGCCGAGCACGCGCAGCAGCGCGACGAACACCGAGTTGCCGAAGGCAGGGAGGACCGAGCCCTCCCCGAACAGCACCTCGACGTAGTTCTCCCAGCGGACGTCCTCCGGGATCCACGTCATCGGCACCGCGAAGGCGTCCGCATCCGGCTTCAACGAGGTCGAGATCATCCAGGCGAAGGGCAGCAGGAACAGCAGGGCCAGCACCCACATCGGGATGCCCCAGGCCCAGCGGCGGAGGCGTCGACGTCGCTGGTGCAGGGCGTGACGCGCCTGGAGGCTGTCGCGCACCGCGGGGGTGGAGGCCGGCGCGGCCCGGTCGGCGTGGCGGGGGTGCAGGGTGTCAGTCATGGAGAGCCCTCCCTCGCTGGGCCCGCCACATCACGAGCATCAGCACGAAGATCCCGAGGAACGTCACCAGGCCCACCGCGGAGGCATAGCCGAAGCGGTAGAACTGGAAGCTGGTCTGGTACATGTAGAACGAGAGCGTCGTGGTCGACGCGCCCGGGCCGCCGTTGGTGATCAGCGCGATCATCCCGAAGCTCTGGGAGATGCCCACGAACAGGGTGATCAGCAGGAAGACCGAGGCCGGCAGCAGCGAGGGCCACGTGATCGAGCGGAACATCGTCCAGCGGCCTGCGCCGTCGATCCGCGCCGCCTCGTAGAGCTGCTCCGGGGCGTCCTGCAGGGCCGAGAGGTAGATCAGGCACGCATACCCTGCCTGCGCCCAGATCGTCACGAGGATCAGGGCGGGAAGCGCCCACCGTGAGCTCGCGAACCAGCCCGGCAGGGACTCCGCGCCGAAGAACCCCAGGAACTGGTTCAGCAGCCCGGCCGACGGGTCGAGGAGCATCATCCAGGTCATCCCGATCGCCACGATGTTCACGATGTACGGGATGAAGAAGCAGGCTCGCAGCATGCCGCGTCCCGGCAGATCCCGGTTCAGCGCGATCGCCAGCAGCAGGCCCACCGCCAAGGTCAGCGGCACGGCCACTCCGGCGTAGACCACGGTGATCAGCAGGCTGCGCCAGAACGTCGGGTCCTGCAGCACGAACAGGAAGTTGTCGAGCCCGACGAACTCGATCCCCTCGATGCCGGAGACCAGGTTCCACTCGGTGAAGGACAGCAGCACCACCGAGACCAGCGGCACGAAGGTGAACAGGAGCACGCCCACGAGGTTCGGAGCGATGAAGAGCCAGCCGACGATCGGCCTCGGATCGGACGGGGCGCGCCCTGTGCGTCGGCGCGGGAACGCGGCGCCGGAGGCGGTGGGGGCGGCAGCAGAGGTGGAAGCGGGAGCGGTCGTCATCTCAGCCCTCCCCGAAGCGTTCGATGAGAGCGTCAGCATCGGAGTGGATCGTCCGGATCGTCCGCTCGGGGGAGCGCTCGAGCAGCCAGCAGACGTCACGCTGCTGCTCGTAGGTGTGCGTGATCTCCGCGACCGCCGTGAGGTCGGTGTCCGAGTACAGCCGGGGATCGTCGTCGAACAGGGTGCGTCGGAAGGAGTCGACCTCGAAGTAGGTCTCCTTGTCCTCTCCGAGCACGGCGTCCAGCAGCAGTTCGGAGTCGACGTTGTCCAGGGTGGGGATCTTGCCGCCCGGCGCCATGTCCGCAGCCCCTTCCAGCAGCCAGAACTTCACGAACTCCCGGGCGGCCTCCTGCTTCGGGCTCTTCGCGTTGACCTGGATGTAGTTGCCGTACATGCCGCTGTTCCAGTCCGCGCCGTCGATCGTGGGCATGGGGGCGCAGGAGGTCAGGAACTCGTGCGGGTACTCGACCGGGTCGGAGAGGAAGCGCAGGCTGAACGGTGCCGTGCCCCAGATCGCGAAGTCCTCCGCGATGAAGTTGTTCTGCTGGTAGGCCTCGATCTGGCGGGCCAGCACCTGGGACCACGGGAAGATCGTCCCCTCGCGGATCATCTGCGCCGTGAGCTCGAAGTGGCGCAGGAACGCGGGATGCTCGAAGTTCGATCCGCCGCCCTCCGCGTACCAGTGGTCCGGGCCCAGTTCGATGCGGGGGAGATCCGGCAGCTTGTAGGTGCCGTAGCGGTCCGGGGTGGCGAAGGCCCGCACCGCCTCGAGGAACTCGTCGAGCTCCCAGGCCCGCGGCAGGTCGATCCCCACCTCCTCACGGATCGATTCGTTGATCAGCAGGAAGTTCGGTTCCTTCGTCGTGGCCAGCGCAGTGATCGCCTCGCCGTCGAAGAGCGCCTTGGGCTCCGCCGTGTCGAGGAAGGGCTCGAACTCCGGGGTGGAGCGGACCAGCTCGCTGATGTCCGCGGCCATCCCCGACTCCGAACGCATCGCCAGGTTCGACGAGTCGTAGGTGAAGAACACGTCGATGTCCACGCCGCCCTGCAGGGCCGTGTTCACCTTGAGGTTTCCGCGATCGTCGTTGACGAACCGGGTGTAGACCACCTTCTGCTCGGGATGCTTCTCCATGAAGTGGTCGACGAGAGCCTGCGGGCCGCTCTCGGGCGGGACACCTCCCCAGACCTGCAGGGTGTCGAGATCCTTCGCGGTGCTCTGCGTGGCGCAGCCGGCGAGGCCGGCTGCTGCGGCGGCGCCCGCGAGTGAGGCGAAGGAGCGGCGGGTGAGCGGGTGGTCGAGGGGAGCTGGCCGGTGACGTCTTGGTGGGGGAGTGGAACGGCTCTGCATGTGCGGTCCTCCGACGCGTCGTTGCGTTCAGGGTGAGCGTGGCGTGGTGCACAAGATTCACAGAGGGGCGGGCCTCAGTCAAGGGGTGATGTAAAAGATGTGCACACGCGCCGCGGGTCCCTGTCGGGGCGAGAGGCCGCGGGGTCGCGGCGCGCGACCCGCGTGCATCCCGTAGCGCGATTGTCCCGACCCCAAATGGGCTATACCATTACGTCCAGCCCCGGCGGTCATGCCGGGCCGTACCGTCGAGGAGGCCGCACATGGGGACGTTCGAAGAGGTCGTACGCGTCATCACCGACAACCTGTTCGCGCAGGTGTCGATCCTGATCGGGCTGATCGCCCTTGTCGGACTCGTCCTGCAGCGCAAGCCGTTCGACGAGGTCGTCGCCGGCGCGCTGCGCGCCACCATCGGTGTGGTCATCCTGAACATCGGCGTCGAGATCTTCACCGGGGGCCTGTCGAGCTTCCAGGTCATCGTCTCCAGCGCCATGGGTCTCGAGCCGCCGGAGTCCACCTCGACGCTTGCCGAGTTCAGCGCTGGGTCCGGCTCCGTGGTGCCGCTGATCATCGCGGGCGGCTTCGTCGTCCATCTGGCGCTCGTCCGCCTCTTCCCGGCGGCCCGGTTCGTGTACCTCACCGGCCACCTCATGTACTGGATGAGCGTGGTGATCGCCGCGAGCCTCGTCGAGGCCTTCGGCGACGTGAACCGCTGGGTGCTGGCCGGCGTCGGCTCCCTCCTCATCGGCTGCTACTGGGTGCTGCAGCCGCTGTGGACCGCACCTCTCATGCGCAAGGTGATGGGCGACGAGGAGGTGGGCCTGGCCCACACCGACTCCCTGATCGCCATCGCGTCCGGCTACGGCGCCCGCGCCCTCAAGCTCGGCGACCCCGCCGCGCACGACTCCGAGAAGGTGCGCCTGCCCAAGCCGGTCTCCTTCTTCAAGGACATCAACGTCTCCACCGCCACCATCATCGGCGTGATCATGCTGGTCGCGATCCTCTTCGCCGACTCCGGAGTGGTCCAGGAGCAGATGGGCGACGCCGCCCTGCTGCCCTGGGTCTGGGCCATCCTGCAGGCCCTTCGCTTCGCCGCCGGCATCGCGATCCTGCTGTTCGGCGTGCGCATGTTCCTCGCGGAGATCGTCCCGGCCTTCAAGGGGCTCTCCGAGAAGGCCCTGCCGGGCACGAAGCCCGCCCTGGACCTCCCGGTCGTCTTCACCCGCGCGCCGACCTCGGTCATGATCGGCTTCCTCGCCTCGACCCTCGTGTTCCTCGTGCTCATGGGGATCTTCGCGGCCACCGGCTGGTTCGTGCTGGTGCCCCCGATGATCATGCTGTTCTTCGGCGGCGGCGCCGGTGGCGTGTTCGGCAACGCCGTGGCCGGCTGGCGAGGAGCGATCTTCGGCGGTGTCCTCAACGGCGTCGTGCTCGCCGTCGGCCAGGCCATCGGCTGGAGCCTCTACGCCGGGACCGCCCCGGAGCTCGCCACCCTCGCCGATGCCGACTGGTATGCCGTGGGCTGGGCGCTCATCGGTCTCGGCTCGCTCCTCGCGCCGCTCGGCGCCTGGGCGATCTGGGTGATCGCCGCCGGCGTGCTGGGCGTGACCGTCCTGGTGCTCGTGATCGTCGGTCGGCGTCTGCCCGCCGCCGAGGAGGCTCCGGCTTCCCCCGCCGAGGGTCGCGTCCCCGAGCACCGCGTCCCGGCTGCGGTCGGGGTCGGCATCGGCGGCGGCGACGGTGCCGGCGGCGCCGACGCCTCGACCGGGTCCGACGGCACAGCGCTGAGCGCGAGCGCCCGCCCCACCCCGTGGGACGTCCTCGCCGTGTGCGGGGCCGGGATGGGATCCAGCCTGATCCTGCGCACCACGGCGGAGCAGGCGTTCGAGCGCATGGGCATCGACGCGACCCTGCGCCATACCGACGCCGGATCCGCCCGCGGCGAGCAGCCTGACATGGTGATCGCTCAGCAGACCTACCTCGAGGAGCTGGGCGACATCGCCCCGGTCATGGTCCCCATCGAGAACTTCATCAATGTCGACCACGTCGAGGGCCGGATCATCGACGCGCTGGAGAAGGAGGGATGGCGATGATCGACGACCTCACCGCCCTGGTCACCCGCGTCGTCAGGGAGAACGACGAGGCACTTCGGGAGGCGGCCCAGGCGATCGCCACCTCGGCCCGCGGCGGCGGACTGCTCTACGCCGCGGGCGCCGGGCACTCCCTGGCCGCCGTGATGGAGACCTTCTTCCGCGCCGGTGGGCTCGCGTTCGTGCGCCCTCTGTGGGACCAGCGCATCCTGCCCCTGGCCGGGGCGCTCGACTCGACGGCCGCCGAGCGCCAGGTGGGCCTCGGGACCGAGATCGCGCAGCGCGCCGGGATCACGGACGGCGACACCGTGCTCATCTTCTCCAACTCCGGGGTCAATCCCTATCCCGTGGAGATCGCCCGCCACGTCCGTGAGGTGGGGGCGCGGGTCGTCTCGATGACCTCGGTCTCCGCGAGCGCCGCCGCTCCGAGGCGATCCGAGGATCGGCTGTTCGAGATCTCCGACATCGTGCTGGACACGGCCGTCCCGGCCGGGGACGTGACCTGGCCGCCGGAAGCCCCGGTCACCGCTCCCGCGTCCACCATCATCACGGCCTCTCTGTGGGCGGCGATCCTGCGCCGGATCGACTCGATCGCCCCGGACGTCCCCCGCTGGAAGAGCGCGAACGTCGGTGGGACCGATGAGTTCAACGCCGCGCTCGTAGAGCGCTTCGCCCCCCGGATCCCGGAGCTGTGACGGGAGCGATCCGGGCGGACAGCTCGAAACGGTCTCCCGGATAGGTCGAGACGGTCCGCTCGACCAGCCGGCCACCGCACCCCGAGACGCGCACGAACTCGAGCACCGCCGAGCCTTCGTCCACGCCGAGCGCGGCGACGTCCTCCGGCTGCACGATCGCGGCCCGGATCGTCTGCTCGCCGGCGTCGAACAGCACGCCGTAGCGGTGCTCGAGCTCGCGATAGAGGGACCTGTCGGCGAAGTCGACGTCGGCCAGACCAGGGACCATGCTCGCGTCCAAGGTGGTGCGCTCGATCGCCATCGGGCGGCCATCGGCCAGGCGCACACGATCCAGGCGGATCACGGCAGCGCCCTCGACGAGGCCGAGGTGCTCCGCCGAGGCGGCATCCGCCGGCTCCTCGGCCAGTCGCAGCACTCGCGAGGTCGCCGTGATCCCCCGAGAGGCCATGTCCTCCGTGAACCCGGTCAGATGCAGCGGCAGGGTCACCGCCGGCCGCGCCACGAAGGAGCCGCGACCCACCTCGCGCACCAGGCGGCCTTCTCGGGTCAGTTCGTCCAGAGCGCGCCTGGCCGTCATCCGGGAGACGCCCGCCTCCGCCGCCAGCGCCCGCTCGCTGGGCACCGCTGTCCCCACGGGCATGGCCTCGATCTGTCGGCGCAGATCATCCAGCAGCGTGCGGAACTTGGAGCGGTCAGCCATGAGGTCGATCTTCGCACGGGTGCCGCGACGCACGGCCCCCCTGCCTGCCTGGTCCGCCATGCGACGGGAACGAGATCCCGTCGGCCGTCTGCGAGTGACGGCGAGTCCGACCGCCCGGCCCCTCACCCCACCCGCACCACGATCTCCACCGGCTCCACGGGCGGTTCGAGCGTGCCGTGGGACTGGTCGCAGTCCTCGCTCACCTCACGCGTCCGCGTGCAGTACAGCACCCGCACCGTCGTCTCGCCCGCCTCGATCCCGCTGATCTCGATCGCGAACGCCTGCGTCCCGCCCTCGCCGTCCCCGGAGCCGTCGGGCCTCTCTCCCACGACGTCCTCTCCGATGGCGACGTCCGCCTCGGCGATCCCCGGGTCCTCCACCGAGACCACACCCCAGTAGTCGCCCACGCCGAGGGACCCCTCGGGCAGCGCGACCTGCACGCTCTCACCGACTCCGACCTCCGCCTCCGTCGTCCCCTCCGGCAGCAGGGTGCCCTCGCGCGGCGTGGCCTCCTCCTCGGAGGTGGGATCGGTGGGAGGCGGCGCCGGATCGCCGCTGTCCAGCAGCGAGCAGCCGGACAGCGTCAGCGCGGCGGCGGCGAGCAGGACCGCGGCAGATCTCCCGCGCACTCCGGCGGTGCGCCGTCCTCGTCGATGTCCGTGCATGCCGTCCCCCGTCCCCGTGGGGAGTCCTCCCCATTCCTCGTTGGCGAGAACGAATCTACTGTGTCGACCACGAGCGCGCGCCGCATCGGCGCGGCCCGAGCGAACAGGGGACGGCATGGACACCACCAGGACGCTGCGCATGGGCGCCATGGAGCGATGGGGGAGCGTGCGCATCGGCGTGATGTCCGCGGCGGACGAGCCCGGGTCGGAGAACGCCCGTCTGCGGGTGATGAGCCCCGCCGGATCGACCACCGTCCGGGTGCCGCTCGGACAGAGCGTCCGAGTCGACGGCGTCGGCACGGTGAGCCTGCATGCGCTGGACCTCCACCACCCCGGTGACGGCGATGATCCCGACGTGACCGGGCGCGGGAGCGTCGCGGTGTCCTTCGACGCCGATGCCGATGCCGATGCCGACGCCGACGCCGACGCCGACGCCGATGCCGCGGCCGAGCCCGGCGGTGAGGTGCGATGACCTTCCTGGGCGCGGACACCGATCAGGTGCGCGACCAGGGGGAGAGGACGAACGATGGCGCGGGACGGCTCGACGAGCTGATCTCCGCGCTGCGCGGCGCGATCGCCCGGACCACCTGGGAGGGCCCTGATGCCGTGTCCTTCCGGGACCGCGCCCAGGTCACCTTCGACGAGGCGACCGGCACCGGCGACGCGCTCCGGGCACGGGCGGACGAGCTGCGCGCCCACGCCGAGGAGCAGGACCAGGCCTCCGGCGACGGTCCCGGCAGCGGTGGACCGGGCGCGGAGGAGGAGGGCTCCGGGAAGAAGGTCGTCGACGACGGCGACGCGGAGGGCACGGAGCCGCTCGAGGAGGACATCCCGCTCGAGGGCGAGGACACGCAGCTGGAGAACACCGGGCAGGGCGGCATCGCGGACTGCTTCCTGCTGGCGACGGTCGGGACCATCGCCCAGCAGGATCCGGACTTCCTCGAGGAGCACATCGAGGAGGTGGAGGACGGCGTCTACCGGGTGACCCTGTACGACGAGGACGGGAACGAGATCCACTACATCGTCGAGAGCACTCCCGAGAACGGGGCGCGACTCGACGAGGACGGCGAGGCCGGCGGGCACTCCGTCTACAGCATCTACGAGCGCGCGTACCAGATGCACCTCGAATCGCTCGGCGAGGACGACCCCCTGAACTTCGGCAACCGTGTCGACGCGCTGCAGACGATCACCGGGCAGGAGGCCAGCTCGTACAGCGGTGAGGACACCCCGCCGATCGAGGACCTCCACCAGCTGCTCGGGAACGATCGTCCGGTCACCGCCGGCACCGGAGGCCAGAACGAGCCCGCCCATCCGGAGATCGCCGGCCAGCACGCCTACAAGGTCTCCGAGGTCGACGTCGAGGCGGGGACCGTCACCGTGGTCAACCCCTGGTTCGGCAACGAGAGCGTCACCATGACCTACGACGAGTACGTCGAGACCTTCACCTCCACGGCCGTGGGCCGCACCCAGCCCCCGTCGATGGGGGACCGGATCGGGGAGCTGTTCGACGGCACCGGGTCGTACTGACCGGCACGGCGGGCACTGCGCCCGCGGACCGGGCAGCAGTCGCGAGGCCCTGACGGCTGTACCGGCGTCACCCCACCCACGCCAGGAACTCCTCCGCGGTGAGCACCGGCTTCTCCCACCGCGCCGCGTTCTTCGCCTTGCTGGACTGCGACCCGGCCTCGGCGACCACGAGCACATCGGTCCGCGTCTTGGTGAGCGTCGGCACCGCCACCAGCCCGCGGGCCTCGGCCATGCGGTGCAGCTCCTCCTTCTCCAGCCATCCGTGCCGGAGCGAGTGGACGGTGCCGGAGAAGCACACCCGCGCCCCCGGGGTCAGCACCGAGGCGACGTCCACCGGCCCGTCGGCCTCGAAGCCGTCCGGCAGCACGCTCACCCCATAGTGCTGCTCGACCCCGCGCAGGCGCTCCACCACCTCCTGGTCGGGGGAGAGCACCCGCTGCCAGGTCCCCTCGAGCATGCGCGCGAGCACCGCGGCCGAGTCGTCCTCGGCGCCGAGGTTCCCGCCCACCACGAAGCCCGTCGGCTCCGTGGTCCCTGCGGTCCCGGTGGTACGGGCCAGCAGATAGCCGTGGCCCGCCACGACCTGCCGGAACGCCATCCCGGCCCCCGGCAGCTCCGCGCCCGCCGCCCGCCCCCGACGCACCGCGTCGCGCACGGCCCGGGCCCGCTCGAGCGCCGTCGGCGCCCGCAGCCGCGCCCGGTCCTCGGCGCTCAGGAGACTGTCCGGCACGTCGAGCCCGAGCGGCACCGGTTCCACGATCCCGTTGCGCTTGAGCTCGAAGTCGACGTGCGCGAGCTGCCGATCCACGAGCACACCCACCGGGACCCGTCCGGCGAGCAGGGAGCTGAGCGCCGGCCACGCCTCGGCCAGCAGCGGCGCGAGCTGCACGTCCCGCGTGGTGATCCCGAACTCGCTGCTCGCGGAGAACAGGTCGCTGGTGGGGTTGATGACGGTGCTGATCTCGTCCCCGTCGTCGGTCACCACCGCGATCTCCACCGGACGCGGCCGCCACCGGTCCCCGGTGGTGCCGACGGTGAGCACCGAGAGGTACGCCTCGCCGAGCGTCTCCGCCGCCGAGGCCCCGCTCGCCAGGTAGCGGCGCACCCGCTGATCGGTCTTCAGGTCCCGAGGGAGCACCTCCCGCTTCAGCACCAGGCCCTCGAGGCTCGTGCAGCGCGAGAGCGCCACGTACAGCTGCCCGTTGGCGAAGGTGCCGCCGGTGAGGTCCACGACCACCCGGTCCAGGGTCTGCCCCTGGGACTTGTGGATCGTGATCGCCCAGGCGAGCTTCATCGGCAGCTGCGTGAAGGCGCCCACCACCTCGTGCACGAGCGAGCCGCCCTGCACGCTGGGGCGGGTGATGTCCCAGGTGTGGCGGCGCACCTGCACCGTGCGTCCCTCGCGCAGGAGCACGGTGACCACCGGCCCGTCCGCGTCGGCGCCGATCGCGGTGACCCGGCCGAGGGTCCCGTTCACCCACCGGTTCGCGCCGTCGTTGGTCAGCATCATCACCTGCGCGCCCACGGCCAGGGACAGCGAGGGGTCGGTGGGCTGTTCGAACCCGTCGGTGTCCCCGCTGATCTGCGCGGTGAAGGTCTGCGGCGCCTCGGGGAGGCGTTCGAGCCTCTGCCGGTTGCGGGCGCCGACGATCCGGTTCGTGGTCGCGAGCGTCAACCAGAACTCGTCCAGGTCCGGCTCGAAGCCGGCATCGGTGCGACGGTTCAGCTCGGCGCGGGCGTCCTCGAGCAGCGTCCCCTCCCGCACCGCGTTCAGCAGGTGCACCAGGTGGTCGTCCCCGAGCTGGCGGAACACGGTGGACAGCTCCACCACCGGGAAGGTCGCCGCGTCGAAGGAGCGGGCGGAGAAGAAGAACGGGGTGCCGAAGCGCTCCTCGATCCATGCCGCCTCGTGATCGGTGACCACCGGCGGCAGCTGGTACAGATCCCCCACCAGCACCAGCTGCACCCCGCCGAAGGGCGTGCCCGGCCGCGGACCGAACCGCTCGAGCGCCGCGGTGAGCGCATCGAACAGGTCCGCCCGCACCATCGAGGCCTCGTCGACGATGAGGGTGTCGAGCTCCCTGAGCGCCTGCGCGAAGCGCCGCGGGTAGTAGTTCGCGCCGCGCACCATCTCCTCGCTCACGCCGATCGGGAAGGAGAACAGGCGGTGGATCGTGTACCCGTCCACGTTCAGCGCCGCGATCCCCGTGGGCGCGACCGTGATCGTGCGCCGCGCGGTGGACTCCAGGTAGTGGCGGATCAGCGTGGACTTGCCGGTGCCCGCCTTGCCGGTGAGGAACAGGGGGTGGCCGGCGTGGAGGTGGTCGAGCGCGGCCCGGAACTCCTCGGTGATGGTGATCCCGGCGGGGGCCGGGGCCGGAGCCGGGGCTGGGGCCGGGGTCGCGCCGGCGGGGACGGCGGGCTCCTCGGGCACCGGAACCGGCCTCGGCACCGCCGCGGTGCGCTCACCTGCCCGCAGCGCCCGCGTCGCGGTCAGCGGGGCGTCGTCGCCGGTCTGCCGATCCAGGGCGAGGTACCGCTGCAGCAGCCCTGCCGCCGCGCAGGCGTCCCCGAGCGCGGAGTGCGCGTTCTCGACCCGGACGCCGAGCGCGCCGCAGCACTCCTCGAGCGTGCGCCGCCGCAGGTGCGGGAGGTAGAGCGTGCTGCCCTGCAGGGTGCAGTAGGTGGTGACCTGCGGCATCGGCAGGGAGGCCCGCGCGAACTCCGCCTGCAGGAAGGCGAGGTCGAACTCGGCGTTGTGCGCCACGAGCACGAGGCCCTGCAGTGCGGTGCCGATCGGGAGCGCGAGGTCCGCGAAGCGCGGCGCGCCTGCGACGTCGGCGTCGGTGATCCCGTGGATGTGCGTGGCGCGCACCGGTCCGCCGGGATGGAATCGCGTGACCCACTGGTCCAGCGGACGGCCCTGCTCGTCGGTCCGCAGGATCGCGAGCTCGAGGATCCGATCCCGCTGCGGGTCCAGGCCCGTCGTCTCCACGTCGATCACCGCGAAGCGCGGGGTCCCCGACGGTGCGGGCGGCTGGTCCGCGGACGGCGCCGACGTGCGGCCGCGACGGCGATCGAGCAGTCCCACGGGGTCCTCTCCAGGCAGGGGCGATGAGCGCCTGATCATCGCAGGTGCCGGGGACGTTCGACCCTCACGCCCGATACCGCCCCGGCCGATGGTTCAGCGCGAGCACCACGTTCAGCACCACGCCGCCCAGCGCGGAGAGCAGCACCCGGGGCACGTCCAGCACCAGCAGCGACAGCAGGATCACCGTGACGTCCAGGGCCATCTGCACGTAGCCGGCCCGCAGCCCCGCCCGCTCCTGCAGGACCAGGGCGAGGATGTTGAAGCCGCCCAGGCTCGCTCCGTGGCGGAAGATGATCAGCAGCCCCACACCCACCAGCAGGTTGCCGCCGATCACCGCGTACAGCAGGGGGACGTCCTGGAGCGGCAGGTAGCGGGGGTGGAGGAGGCTGAATGCGGAGATCAGCCCCACGCACAGGGCGGTCTTGACCGTGAACATCGCTCCCTTCTTCCACCACGCCAGCACGAAGAACGGCAGGTTCACCGCCGCGAACAGCACCGCGAACGGGGTGGAGAGGGCATGGGTGAGCAGGAGCGCCAGGCCGGCGGTGCCGCCGGTGACCGCGCCCGCGCTCTGCAGCAGGTACAGCCCGAGCGAGGCGAGGAAGGTCCCGGTGAGCACCCCGAGCACGTCCTCGGTGGGGCGGTGGGGGATGACGGCGTCGATCGGGGCGTCGGCCGCCGTCTCCTCGCGGGGGACGGCGGCCGAGGGCTGGGGCTCATGCGGCATGGAGTCACTGTAAGGGCGGGGGAGCAGAGCGTCGCAGTCGGTCGCCGAGGTGGGAGGTGACGTGGTCGAGAGGATCTTCCCCGCGCGTGCTCGCTCGCGCCTGCGGTCACGACACCGACGCGCAGCCCGAGGGCGCCGGCCCCGCAGCGGCTGCGGCGAGGACCCGGCGCCCTCGGGAGAGCGGGCGGTGGGATGCGGCGATGTGTCGCGGGCCCCTGCTCAGTGCCGCGGCTCCCAGCGGAAGAACCGGTGGGCGAGCACGACCCCGACCACGACCCAGCCGAAGGTCGGCGGGAGCAGCAGCAGGTTGTCGACCAGGTCCGTGCCCCCGTTCCAGGCGTTGATGGTCAGCTCGGTCGCGGCGCCGCCGGGCAGCGCGCGTTTGAGCATGCCGAGCTCCTCGGTGCCGGTGAACCCGATCCAGAACGCCGCCGCGGAGGTGGCGAGCACCACCGGGAGCGTGGTGACCTGGGCATGCTCGAGGGAGGTGGTGAATCCGGCGGTGGCCAGGGCCAGTCCCACCATCATCGCCACGAGCGCCAGCCCGGAGACGATGAGCAGCGGGATCTGCGCCGGGGCGCCGGCGAGGAGGGCCAGCACCGTGAGCACCGCGGAGACCTGGACGATCCCGATCAGGGCGGGAGGCCCGACGATCCCGGCGAGGGCGGCGGCGTCGCTCACCGCGGTGGACCGCAGCCGCTTGAGGAAGAGGGTCTGACGCCGCGCGGCCAGGGTGGAGACCGCGGTGGAGTACAGGCCCATGCTGATGAGGATGATCATGAAGACGCCGGCGAGGAAGCCGATGCCGGTGGGGGCCTGGCTGAAGGTGTCGCGCTGGGCGATGAACAGCAGGCTGAGGCCCACGGGGATGATGGTCGCGCTGAAGAGCACGAGACGGTTGCGGAGGATCTGCTTCAGTTCGCTGCGAGCGATGTCGAACATGGTCGTGTCCTGTCGATCGGGTGGGTGAGCGGGGATCAGTCGCGCGAGACGGCGCGGAAGACGTCGTCGAGCCGGGTGGGCCCGGCGGCGAGCTCGTGCAGCACGGTGCCGTGGGTCTCGGCCCAGTTCAGCAGCGTGCGGAGGTCCTGCTGGAGGGCCTGGGTGCGGATCACCCGCGTGCCGGCGCCCGTCGCCGAGCTCTCGAGCGGCAGGTGGGCGAGGGCGGCGTCGTCGAGGCCGAACGTGATCGTGCCGGGGAGGGTGGCCGTCAGCTCGCCGACCGTGCCCTGCATGCGCAGGGTGCCCTCGTGCATCAGACCGATCCGGTCGGCCCTCTGCTGGGCCTCCTCGAGGTAGTGGGTGGTCAGCACGATCGTCGCCCCGTCCTCCCGGAGCCGGTCCACGGTGGACCACAGGTCGTCGCGCGACTGGATGTCGAGCCCGGTGGTGGGCTCGTCGAGGAAGATCAGCTCGGGCGAGCCGTAGACGGCCGTCGCGAAGTCCAGCCGGCGCTTCTCGCCGCCGGAGAGGGCGGCGACGCGGGTAGCGGCCTTCGCGGTGAGCCCGACGAGGTCGAGCACCCGCTCGGGCCGGTCCTCCCGGCCGGTGAGACTGCCGATGAGGGAGAGCGTCTCCAGCACGCCCAGGTCGGCGGCGAAGCCGCTCTCCTGCAGCATGATCCCGGTGCGGGGGCGCACGGCCTTGCGATGGCGGGGATCCTCGCCGAGGATCCGCACGGTGCCAGAGGTCGGGGCACGGTGCCCCTCGATGACCTCCAGGGTCGAGGTCTTGCCCGCGCCGTTGGTGCCCAGCAGGGCGTACAGCTCCCCGCGTCGCACCTCGAGGCTGAGGTCCTCGACCGCGCGGAAGGTTCCGTAGTCGATGGTGAGTCGGTCGACGTCGATGACAGTGGATGAGTTCATGTCGCCATTCCAGTCCTCCGCGGGCGTCGGCGGCAGTCGTGGAGTGTCAGCAGCGGTGGTGACATTCCGTCACTACCGGTGCGGGCGGGCGTCCGCGATGATGGATCGACGGGCCTGTCGTCGAACCGGAGCAGGGAGGTCAGCGGATGCCCTCGACCTCGACCGCCAAGTCCGCGCCCACCCCTGCCGCGATGCAGAGCTCCACGTCGGTCTCCATCGACGCGCGGCGGCGGCTGCACCGCACCACGGTGCTCACCACTGTCGTCGCGATCGCCCCGGTGACCCTCGCGGTTCTCGCGCTGACCTCGGGGAGCTGGCGCGAGACCCTCCTCTTCGGGATGGGGGTGCTGGTCACGTTCCTGGTGCTGCTGGAGTTCGACGCCGCCCGGCATCCCGTCTCCACGGCCCTCGCCGTCGCGTTCTCCTACCTGATCTGGGTGGTCTGCGCCGTGCTGGCCTTCAATCCGATGGCCTTCTTCGGCGCCGCGATCCTCAGCGGCGTGCTGCTCCCGCAGCTGCGCGGCCGGTACCTGCCGTGGATCCTCGCGATGGGCGCCGTGATCGCCGCGATCGGCGGCCTGTACTTCCTCACTGTGCCCGTGACCTGGGAGAATGCCGTGCGCTATGTGGTGATGCCCGGCGGGCTGAGCGTGTTCGTCGCTGCGGTGATCCTGCTGATCCAGGGCTACCGCAGCATCATCGACGATCTCGAGGTCGCCCAGGAGGCGGAGGCGGAGCTGGGCATCCTGCGCGAGCGGATGCGCTTCGCGAGCGATCTCCACGACATCCAGGGGCACACCCTGCACGTGGTGAACCTGAAGGTCGCGCTCGCCGAGGAGCTCGTGCAGCGCGATCCCGAGCGGGCGGTCGCCGAGCTGCGCGAGATCCACGCCCAGGTCGAGCAGACCATCCGGGAGACCCGGGACCTCGCCTACGCCCAGCGTCGCCTCAACGTGCGCGCCGAGCTGGAGAACGCCCGGAACCTCCTCGAGGCAGCCGGGGCCGCGGTGCGGATCTCCCGCCGCGGCGAGGCGGGGGAGGGGCGCGGGGAGCTGCTGGGCCAGGTGGTGCGCGAGGCGACCACGAACATCCTGCGCCATGCGCAGGCCTCCCGCGTCGCGATCACCCTCGACGCGTCCGGGGTGGAGATCCTCAACGACGGCGCGGCCGACGGGGAGCTGCCGACGCTGCGGGGCCTGGGGACCCTGCGCGAGCGGATCGCGGCCGAGGGCGGAGTGCTCACCGTCGAGCAGGCCGACGGCGAGTTCCGCACGGCCGCTCGCCTCGGCGATGCCGCACCGACCAGCAGCGACGCCGCGCCTGCTGGCAGCGGCGCCGCGCCGACCGGCGAGGACCCGCCCAGCCGGGGACGACGATGATCAGGATCGTGCTCGCCGACGACGAGGCCCTGCTGCGCTCGGCGCTGTCCGCCCTGCTGCCGATGAAGGCCGACATCGAGGTGATCGCCGAGGCGGCCGACGGGGCGGAGGCCGTCGAGGCCGTGCGCGAGCACCGGCCCGACGTGCTCGTCATCGACCTCGAGATGCCCGGCACCGACGGGCTCGCGGCCGTGGAGCGGATCCGCGCGGACCGCCCCGAGCAGGCGATCCTCATGCTCACCCGGCACGCGCGGCCCGGTGTGCTGCGCCGCGCCCTCAAGCTGGGAGTGCGCGGTTTCGTGAGCAAGTCCGCGCATCCGGCCGCGATCGCCGCGGTGATCGAGACCCTCCATGCGGGCAAGCGCTGGATCGACCCCGAGATCTCCGCGCTCGCGGTGCTCGACGACTCCCCGCTGACGGACCGGGAGCTCGACGTGCTGCGCGAGACCCTCGCCGGCTGCTCCGTGGCCGAGATCGCGGCCCGCCTCCATCTGGCCGAGGGCACCGTGCGCAACTACCTCTCCAACGCGATGCACAAGACGCAGACCCGGAACCGGAGGGAGGCCGCACGCTACGCCCGCGCCAGGGAATGGCTGTGAACGGCTCCGCCCGCGGCCCAGAGCCCGTGGGTGCCGGGAGCTCAAGGGTGTCGGGAGCTCACGGGCTCTCGGGAGCTCGGGGTGTGTCGACGGTCCCGTCCCGGCGGATCTCGTCGACCCGCTGCAACGCACGCAGCTGCGCGGGATTGAACAGCTCCGCGAACGCATGGCCGAGGACCTTGCGCGCCTCGTCCTCGCCCACGGGGGAGCCGGCGACCGGGTCCCGCAGGCGCGGCCGTTCCCGGTCGGCCTCGGCGACCGTGGCGGCCATCCGTCGGGCGAGCGCGTCGACGGTCTCCGCGTCGGCCGTCGCCGGGAGCGCCTCGAACTCCTCGTCGACGTCATTGCCTGCCGTGAGTCCCTCCCGGAACGCCGTCAGAGCGTCCGGGTCCATCACCGTCGAGAACAGCGTGAGCAGGGAGCGCTGCCGTTCGGAGAGGCCGCGGGAGAGCGCCTCGAAGCCCGAGGGGGTGTCGGCACGGGCGCGGTGCTCGCGGAGGAGGGCGAGCTCCGCCCGTGCCCGCGCGAGATCGCGCATCGAGGCCTCCAGCTCGGCGTCGACCTCCTCGAGCACGGCCGCGGAGTGCGCGTCGTCGCGCAGGATCGCCTCGATCCGGGTGAGCCGCACCCCGCGGTCGGCGAGGCGGCGGATCTGCAGCAGGCGCACCAGGTGCACGGCCGTGTACTCCTTGTACCCGTTCGAGCGGCGCTCCGGCTCCTCGAGCAGTCCCATCCGGTGGTAGTGACGCACGGTCGCGGTGGTGGTGCTCGCCAGGCGCGCCAGCTCGCTGGTGCTCCAGGACATCGCGCCCTCCGTCCTTCGCGTCACCGCAGCATAACGGGCACGAGATAGCGCAGGGTGAAGGCCTCGTAGAGGGCGCCGACGACCAGGAGCACGAGCGCGGCCAGGCCCAGCCGACCCAGCAGGCGCAGGCCCTGGCCGTAAGCCCGGACGCGAGAGGTCTCGCCCACGAACGCCGGGGTGATCCAGGCGCGGCCCAGCAGGTATACGCCGAGGACCAGCAGGATGTACGCCTGGAACTCGATCACCAGCGTGAGGGAGTGCGGGATCAGGACGATCCAGGTGCTCGGGTCGGTGGGGGCGAGGGTGACCCCGATGACCACCGCACGGCAGGCGAAGATCACGATCCCCGCGAACGGGATCACGAGCGAGGGCAGCACGATCGAGAACAGCCCCACGGTGATCGCGTTGACGCCGAGGATCGTCACGGCGAACAGCCACACGTTCGACAGCAGCCGCCCGACGAGATCGGCGGTGCCGTCCTCCTCGAGGGCGGTCGCCCTGCCCGCGGCGAGCTCGGGCACGGCGAGGCCGAGGGCGAAGCCCCCCAGCACGAGTCCGTACATGAGGAGATTGGCGAGGAGGTAGGCGCGCAGGTGGGTGCGGAGGATCTGCAGGGTGCTGCGGACGACGGGCATCAGGTGCTCCTGGGGCGGGGCTCGGGCTCTCCGGGCCGAGGTCCTCGATCACAGACCCTGCTCCTGGAGCAGGGTCAAGCACCTGTGCCGACGCTGTCGCGCCGGTCACGTCGGAGCGTCGCGCACAGGCCGCGCCACCGCTGCACAGTCCGGCGGCCGCACGCCCAGCGCCGTCTGGTGCCGACGACCGCGGCCGTGGCCCCTAGCATGGGCGCGACGATGACCACTGAGACTGACACTGCCACCCTGACCCGGATCCTCACCGCGATCGACGGCCGCGGCTACGGCTCGTACAAGCAGCTGAAGGGCTCCTACGACCTGGGGCCGTGCCGCCTGATCATCGACCACGTGCAGGTCGACCCCTTCGCCCCGCCGTCCCTGATGCGTCTGGTGGTCGACTGGGACGCCGCCGCCATCCCGCAGGATCACCTCGCAGACCGTCGCGGCATGGTCGCGACCACCGACTTCCTCGCCCGCGTCCTGGCCGAGGCCGCATCGTCGATCGACGGGAAGATCAGCATCGGCCGCCCAGGCCAGGAGATCCTCGAGCGCTCCACCGTCGCCGTGACCGACCAGGGGATCGAGGCGCGCCTCGCGGCCGAGCTGCCCGCCTCCGGTCGCCGCATCCGCGGCCGGCAGGCGAGCCGACTGCTCACCGAGGACCTGCCCCGCCTCGCCGAGGCCGCCCTGTTCCATCACCGCCTCGACGCGGAGGCCCTCCGCGCGCACGTCACCCTGCACCGCGACCAGGAGGCGCTGCGCGACCAGCTGGCCGGGCGGGGCCTGGTGGCCTTCGTGGGCGACGGTGCGATCCTGCCGCGCCGTGCCGGCGACTCCGACCTGCCGCTGACCGAGGGTGCCGTCCCCTTCGAGAGTCCCGCGTCGCTGCGCACCACCGTCGACCTGCCGAGCGGCCGGCGCGTGAGCGGGATGGGCGTCCCCGACGGGGTCACCGTCATCGTCGGCGGCGGGTACCACGGCAAGTCCACGCTGCTGCGCGCGATCGAGCGGGGCGTGTACCCGCACTGCGAGGGCGACGGCCGCGACTGGGTGATCGCCCGGCGCGACGTCGCCGCAGTCCGCGCCGAGGACGGCCGCTCCGTGGCCGGGGTCGACATCTCGCCGTTCATCAGCGGCCTGCCCTCGGGCACCGACACCCGCCGCTTCTCGACCACCAACGCCTCGGGCTCGACCTCGCAGGCCGCCTCCCTCGTCGAGGCCGTCGACGCCGGCACCTCGGCGCTGCTGATCGACGAGGACACCTCGGCGACCAACTTCATGATCCGCGACCAGCGCATGCGGGCCCTGATCCCGGCCGAACGCGAGCCCATCACCCCGTTCGTGGACCGCATCCGGCCGCTGTATGCCGAGCGAGGGGTCTCGACCGTGCTGGTCGCAGGCGGGTCCGGGGCGTTCTTCGACGTCGCCGACCACGTGATCGCGCTGGACGAGTACGTGCCCCGCGACGTCACCGAGCAGGCCCGCGCGCTCGCCGAGGTGGCGCCGCGGCCCGACGCCGCCGTGTTCGGCGAGCCGCGTGCCCGGATCCCGGCGCTCGGGACCCTGCGCCCGCCGGGGAAGCGGAAGCCCGCCACGGCGAAGGGCGGGGAGACCATCCGCCTCGGGCACGAGAACATCGACCTCGCCGCCGTGTCGCAGCTGGTCGACGCCGCGCAGACCCAGGCCATCGCCCACGCGCTCGACCGGTTGGCCGAGCTGACGGAGCAGACGGGGCAGACGAGGCAGACGGGGCAGGTGGGCCCGCTCGCCCTCGACGCCGCGATCAGCGCGCTGTTCGACCGTCTCGACGCCGAGGGCCTCGACGCGCTCTCCCCTCACCGCGGGCACCCCGGTCACCTCGCGCGGCCGCGGCCCCTCGAGGTCCACGCCGCAGTGAACCGCTACCGCGGACTCCACCTCGAGGGCTGACCGGCGACGAGCGGGCGGGCCCCGCGCGGCCCGCGCGGACATCTGCGTAGACTGGTTCGCCCCGATCTGGAGGAGAGGAACCATGCAGGACCGATCCACCACCCGCGCCACCCCATCCTCGCGGCCGACGGTGCGCGAGGAGCTGATCGGCCCTCCCCGCCCGAGCGGGAGAGCACACGTCAGCGTGATCGCCTTCGGGGTGCTGATGATCGCCTCGCTGGTGATCGATGCCGTCACGCCGGTCTCCCCGAATCCCGGTGCCACCCTGGTGTTCGCGGGCCTGATGTTCTTCATGGGTGTCGCCGAGCTCCTGGACCCCGGCAGGAAGCGTCTCGTCCTCGGCGTGCGCTTCGGCGGGATGGCCATCGCCCTGCTCGGACTCGTGATCCAGCTGGTCCCCGGCGTGGGCTGAGTCGTGAGGGCGCGGCGGAAGCACCTGCTTCGTCTACTCTCGATCTGTGTCCACGACCCTCGCTCCCGCATCTCTGCACGCGATACGCCGTGTCTGGGCCGAGCGATGGGGAACGACGGACGCCGTGCTGGCGCGCGGGGGTCGCTCGAGCGTCACCTGGGAGGCGATACCTGCCGCGTCCGTCGTGAGGATCGCAGGTGCGACCGTCGTCGGTGCTCCAGCCCCTGCCGCGGAGAAGCTCGCCGACCTCTCCTCCACATCGCTGCTCGATCCTGCACAGCTGGTGAGCGCCCTGGACGGTCTCGGCCCCACCCTGTTCGGCGCGGCCACGCTCTCCTATCTCGATGCCCGGACCTTCACCCCGTCGCTCTCGATGCAGGTGGACGTCGCGGAGCGGAAGGATCTCGAGCGCGTGCTCGCGGCGCTGCCGAGTGCGGACCGTGACGAATCGGGGTTGGCGGAGATGGAGCGATGGTGGGTCGTGAACGGGCCCGACGGCACGTCGAGGGCAGCCGCCGGCTACGAGACCTGGAACGGCGCGATCGCCCATGTCGGAGTCGCCGTCGTGCCCGAGGCACGGGGGAGGGGGAACGGGGCTGCCGCGGCCTCTGCCGCCGTCGCACATGCCCTGGGCAGCGGGCTCGTCGTCCAGTGGCGCAGCGGCGTCCGCAACCTCGCGTCCCGCCGGCTCGGCGAGCGGCTCGGCGCCGTGCCCCTCGGCGACCAGGTCACCGTGGATCTCTCGGTATGACCGGCCCTTCCGGGAGCGCCCCCGCTGCTGGCGTCGACGCATGGTGACCCGGGATCGTCGGCTGCAGCGACCGTCGGCCCAGATCGCTGTCGCGGACTCCGGCGGTGACGGCGTCGCCGTCCTGCTCACGCACGGTGCGGGCATGGACCACACGATGTTCGACGAGCAGGCCGTCGCGCTCACCGCCGAGGGGTACCGGGTCATCGTCTGGGATCTGCGCGGGCACGGCGCCTCGACTCTCGCCGACGGCGTCCGCTTCGCCGCGGCCGATGCGCTCGCCGACCTCGAGGCGCTGCTCGACCAGTGCGGTGTCCGTGAGGCGGTGCTGGTCGGGCACTCCCTGGGCGGGAACCTCGTGCAGGCCTTCGCGCGCGAGCACCCGCAGCGCGTGAGCGGCCTGATCGTGCTCGACGCGACCTGGAACGCCGGACCGCTCTCGATGCTCGAGCGGTTCGCGCTCCGACTCGCCGCCCCGATGCTGGCGCTCATCCCGTCGACGAGGCTCCCCCGCCTCATGGCCCGCGCCTCCGCCGTGACCCCGGAGGCGATCGCGCGGACCGAGGCGGTCTTCGCCCGCATGCCCAAGACCCGGTTCCTCGACGTGTGGCGCGCGACGGTCTCGATCCTCGACCCCGATCCCGGACATCGCTCGCCGGTGCCGCTCGCCCTCCTCCGCGGCGCGGAGGACCGCACCGGCAACATCGCCGCCGCCATGCCGCGCTGGGCCGAGGCCGAGGGCGTCACCGAGCACGTGATCCCGGGCGCGGGGCACATCGTCACCTGGGACGCCCCGGAGAGGACCTCGCAGCTCCTGCTCGCGATCCTCGAGGGGTGGGTCCGCGGACGGGCGAACGGGTAGCGGCACGCCCGAGATGCTCGAGGGAGAGGACGTTCGCCGACGTGCGAGGCGCAGCTCCTGCGAGCCGGGACCGCCCTCGCGCAGGACTCGGCCGCCGGTAAGAATTGTCGGCCTCCGATGGCACACTCAGCCTATGGAGAGCCCGAAGAAGCTCGACGCGAAGGCAGTCGTGAGCAATGCCTTCTCGAGTGCCGTCGAGAAGCAGTACCCCTTGGCGGCCGAGAACGTGGCGAGGCTTCGCCGGGTGCACCCGGACAAGACCCCCGGCGAGCTCGTCAGCTACCTGAACAAGGTCTACCTCGGGACCGTCACGACCACGGGTGCCGGAGCGGGCGCTGCGGCGATCGTTCCGAACGGCTGGGTGCAGCTGCCCGTCGCTGCAGTGGAGCTGGCTGCCTTCCTCGAGGCTTCCGTTCTCTACGCGCTGTCCGTCGCGGAGATCCACGGCGTGCACGCAGAAGATGTCGAGCGTCGGCGGCTCCTCGTCATGTCCGTGCTCGTGGGAGACGCGGCCGTCAAGAAGGCGGTGGAGCCCCTCCTGGGCCGGAGTGTCCCGTACTGGGGCAAGGCCATCGTGAACAGCATTCCGATGACCGCGATCAATCGCGCCAACAAAGTGCTCGGCCCGCGCTTCATCACGAAGTACGGCACGAAGCAGGGGGTCCTCGTGCTCGGCAAGCAGATGCCGATGCTCATCGGCGTCGGCATCGGCGCCGCCGGGAACGGAACTTTCGGCTGGTTCGTCATCAAGTCCGCCCGGAAGATCCTCGGGCCGCCCCCGCAGCAGTGGCCCGAGGACGGCAGAGCCGATCTCGCCGAAACGCCCTCCGCAGTAGCCGAGGTGCACGACGATGACGACATGATCAACGACGCCCTGGGAGGCCAGGGCGAATGAAGGAGCGCAGTTGAGCACCACCTGGGGCATCCACAACGACCAGATCCCGGCCTCGGACCTCGTCGCCGGTGGATTCATCTCCATCGGCTGGGACGAGATCCCCGACATCCGAGAGATCGGGAACGACCGAGCGGCGCTCAAAGCAGCTCTGGCGGAGCAGAACCCTGACGCCAAGCCCGGGGCGCTCCCCGTCTGGGCGGGTGTGCTGCGACGGTTCGCGTTCGAGATGGCGGACGGCGATCTCGTCGTGGCCCCCAGCAAGCAGAAGCCGGTCTTCAACATCGGTCGCGTCGCCGGACCTTACGAGCACCACCCGGAGCAGCCCGAGCACCAGCACCGCCGGCCCGTCGAATGGGTCGTCCTCGACGCACCGCGCCCCGCGTTCACGCAAGGAGCTCTCTACGAGCTGGGGTCGGCGATGACCCTCTTCCAGGTGTCGAACCACGCCGAGGAGTTCGAGCGTGCCGTCGCGGAGGGGATGCCAGCACTCCCACCTGCATCGGCCGCGCAGACACGGATGCGCTACGGGCTGATCGCGCGCACGATCCTCGAGATCCTCCGTGACCATGAGGTGGTGCCTCGTCGTGAAGTTCTCGAGGAGGTCCCCCGTCGCGTCGAGCTCACCGGCTTCGAGCTCGAGAAGACGAAGAACGGCAGACCTCGGTACCAGACGGCGATCGGCTGGGAATCCGTCAACTTGGTGGCGGCGCAGTGGATCGAGAAGACATCCGAGGGGTGGAGACTGACCGAGGAAGGTCGCCGGGTGCTGGAGAAGACCCCGGAGAACGTCGACCTCTCGCGCACCTCGAGCGCGATATATCAGCAGGTCCAGGAAGCAAGACGTGAGAAGACAGGACGCTTCAGGACCGACAGGTATCCGCTGATCGATGCTGCGGTCAGTCTGATCACCGAAGGGCAGTGGATCACCTACAGCGATGTCGCTGCCGTCGTCGGATCGAACGCGTCAGCAGTCGGCGAGTACCTGCACAGCGAGGCCATCGGTCTCGAGGGGAGCCACCGTGTCGTTCCTGCCGGTCAACCGCCGTCCCGCCCGGAGTCCCGCGACGCTCTCCAGGCCGAGGGAGTGCAGTTCGACGCGAAGGGCCGACCGGACCCGCGCCAGCAGGTTCGTGCCGAGGACCTGCGCGAGGAGATGGATCAGCTCGCCCTGCTGCCGGCAGTGCCGCGGCGGGCATGGATGGTGCGCGGCAGCAGTGTGAGCGGTAAGGATCTGGTTCCGGGGTGGATCGAGGGAGGTCAGGTGTCCCTGCCAGCGACGAACCTCCGCACCGTGTCCCCCGGAGCCACCCGCGACGATCTCAAGCTGATCGTCGAGGAGGACTACGCGCACGCGACCTACGACGTGAGAGTCGAGAAGCTCGACGACTTCCACGCCTTCCTCACCCGCATGCAGGACGGCCACCTCGTGGTCACGGTCGACGGCGGAAAGCTGTTCCTCGGGACGCTCACCGAGGACTTCCGGCGGAGCCAGGCATCGGCAGGCGGTTCCGTCCTGGTGCGGGGAGTGTCCTGGGCGGATGCGGACGGACTCGACCTCGACGACGTCCCGCCATCGCTCGCCACTCGCCTCAAGGTCCAGCGGGACGTCGTCGACCTGACCCAGCAGCTCGAGACGATCGAGGGTCTTCTCGACGCCGAGGAGGAGAAGACCCCACCTCCCGTCGTGGAGGAGCTGACTCTCCGCGATGCCAGTCCTGAGCTCGCTCAGGAGCTCCACGTCCCGCAGACCTGGCTCCAGGAGTGCATCGACCTGCTCGAGGACAGGCCCCAGCTCATCTTCTACGGGCCGCCCGGCACCGGGAAGACCTTCCTCGCACAGGCCGTCGCCAAGCACATCGCCGGCGAGAACGTGCGGCTCGTGCAGTTCCACCCGGCCTACTCGTACGAGGACTTCTTCGAGGGCTACCGACCGCAGGAGGGCGGCGGGTTCGCGCTCAAGCCGGGCCCGCTGCGGAAGGTGGTCTCGCAGGCCAAGGAGAACCCCCACGACGCCCACGTCCTGATCATCGACGAGATCAATCGCGGGAATCTCGCCAAGGTGTTCGGTGAGCTCTACTTCCTCCTCGAGTACCGCACCGAGAACGTCGAGCTGCTCTATGCCGACGAGGAGTTCAACCTCCCGGAGAACGTCTTCATCATCGGCACGATGAACACCGCGGACCGCTCGATCGCGCTCGTGGACGCGGCGATGAGACGGCGCTTCTCGTTCCTGCCGCTGCACCCGTCGGAGGAGCCGACCAACGGGATCCTTCGTTCATGGCTGAGTGCGGAGGGGCGTCCGCGCAGGGTTGCTGATCTGCTCGATGAGCTCAATCGCCGGATCGACGACCCCGATTTCAAGATCGGCCCCTCGTACTTCATGCGGTCTGCGGTGCACCGTGAAGGTGGTCTCGAGCGCACCTGGAGAACATCGATCCTGCCGCTGCTCGAGGAGCATCACTTCGGCGAGCTGGATGCGAGAGCCGTCAGATCCAGGTACGGACTGGAGGCGGTCTCCGCCACTGTGGACAGGACCGAGGATCCCACCGATGCGTCGACTCGAACTCACTGAGGGCGATCCGGCGCAGACGATCGAGCTCTCCGACGGGGAGGCGGAGGCTCTGGCCCTCGCGGACCTCGCCGTCATCACGCGCGCTCCCGGCGCGGCCGCGTGGTCGGTCGCCGCCGGTCGGAAGGTCGGCGTCGTCCAGGCCGGCGAGCTGCAGGTCATCGTGCGACCGAAGATCCCGGTGGAGCGGCTCGTGTTCCTCATGGGCTACGCCTCGGCGCCGACGTTCTGGCGGGACCACTCCGTCCGCCTCGACACCGAAGCGGATCTTCCCCAGGCTCTGGCCCGCACTTTCGTGCGGCTGGCGACGACGGCGATCGAACAGGGCCTCTTGCAGGGATACCAGCGCGTCGAGGACAGCCTGCCGGTGCTGCGCGGACGGATCCGGGTCACCGACCAGATCTCGCGACGTTTCGGTGCCGATCTCCCGCTGGAGGTCTCCTACGACGACTTCACCGTCGACATCGCCGAGAACCGCCTCCTGCGGGCTGCCTCGACGAGGCTGCTGCGGCTGCCGGGGCTCGACGTGCGCACCCGGCAAGGGCTGCAGCGTCTGCGGCTCCAACTGTCCGGTGTCTCCGAGGTCAGGCGGGGCGATGAGCTGCCACGATGGCAGCCGACGCGGCTCAACGCGCGGTACCAGCCATCGCTCCGGCTCGCCGAACGCATCCTCGCGGGAGAGTCCTTCGAGCAGCGACGGGGGCACCTGCGTGTCGACGGTTTCGTCTTCGACATGTGGAAGATCTACGAGGACTTCGTCGGCGTCGCCCTGAAGGAGGCGCTGGCCTCTCGGGGCTCCGCCACGCTGCAGCACCGGATGCACCTGGACCGCGCCCGGCGTGTCGATCTGCGGCCCGACTTCCTCTGGACATCCCACTCGGGCGACCAGGTCGTCGTCGACGCGAAGTACAAGGCAGAGAAGCCTGCCGGGTATCCGCAGGCGGACCTCTACCAGCTGCTCGCCTACTGCACCGTGCTGGGCCTGCGCGAAGGGCACCTGGTCTACGCCAAGGGGAACGAATCCGAGCTGACCCACGAGATTCGGGAAACGGACATCGTCATCCATTGCCACACCGTGGATCTCGACCAGGCGCCCTCCACGCTGCTCGGTCAGGTGCGCTCACTGGCACACCGGATCGCCTCGTTGCCGATCGGCAGCTGACGCGGAGCCGGGCGGGTCAGACCTTCTCCACGCCGCTCTCGGAGACCTCGACGACCGTCCCGCCCAGCTCGTCCTGCACGGCCTCGGCGAACTCGTGGTCCTCCTCGTCCGTGCCTTCCACCAGGAGCACCCACTTCCCGGACTGCACGGCGTACGCCTCGGTGCCTTCCTCGCCCAGGGCCTCGAGGAACTCCGAGCCCTTCACGTCGTGGGGCACCACTGCGGCGACGGAGAAGCTGTCGTCACCCAGCTGGCAGTCGCCCTCCACGGCGTCGAAGGCCGGGAAGCCATCGGTGACCTCCCCGTCCATGTAGGACTGGAAGTCGTCGGAGTCCACGGTGTCGCAGCCGATCTCCACACGGAGCTCCTCGTAGAGGTCGCGGGAGTCGTCGTAGGAGCTGCCGCAGCTGGCGAGGGTGAGTGCGGCGCCTGCTGCGAGGGCGGTGGTGAGGGCGTAGCGGGTCTTCATGGGGTTCTCCTGTTCGTGGGGAGTGCGAGTGGGGGAGGAGCTGTGGCGGGAGAGAGGTGGTGCGGTGGTCTGCGGCGTCATTCAGCCGCCGCCGCCGTCGGAGGGCTGTGCGCTCGGGGCCGCGTCATCCAGGGGGAACTCGACGGTCAGCTCCTCCAAGCTGAACTCGCGGTCGCCGGATCCGTCCATCTCATGGGTGTCCCGGGGCGCGTCGACCTCCACCGTGAACGTCCCGCTCATGCTGACCGTCGCCGCGCTGGTGTCCGCGGAGACCGCGGCGATGAGGGTGCGCTCTTGCGTGTTGCTGCTCGGGCTGAGGTTCAGCTTGTCGGCGTGCACCTCGTCGGTGGTGGTCTCATCGGCGACGGTCAGCGACGCGGTCGCGGAGAACGAGCCGGCTTTCACGAGCCCGGGGAGCGAGGTCTCGATCGTGGTCTCGCACTTCCAGGCCATCTCGAGCCATGCACCACCGGGCTCTGCCCAGCCGTTCCCCTCCGTCCAGGCCGTGAGCGTGAGGGTCGTGGCCTGGAAGGAGACGGTCGCGTCGATCTCGCTGTCCGCGTCGCCGCCGTACAGCACGGGGATGGGTTCGATAGAGACCGGGAACGTGTGGTGCGGCTCCTGCACGCGATCCTCCCGGTAATAGGCGGCAGCGATGTCATCCTCCTGCCGCTCCCCGGTGAGCAGATCGACCACCTGGTCGTGACCCTCGCTGGAGACGACGAGGGCGGCGGAGCCGTCCTCCGGCACGGAGACCAGGATCCGGCTGCTGTAGTCGCTGGTGATCTCGGCGAGGTGGCTCTGTGAGCCCCCTGCGCGGATCGAGATGTCGGTCGGCGGCAGTCCGTCCTCCGCTCCCCAGTCGTCCTCGCCGTCGTGGGTGAAGGAGAGGTCGATGGCGCGCAGCACCTCACCGTCGGCGGCCGCGAACTCGGCCTCCTCGCCGGCCTCGCCCGTCTCCGGGTCCAGTTCGACCGCCTCTGCCGACACCGAGGCGAGCGCCTGGAGGCCGTCGATGGTGAGTGTTCCCGTCGGAGTGATGACGGTGTTCTTCTCCGGCTGGAGGGTGTCCGAGACGGTGACGTCCTTGGTGAAGTCCTCGAGGATGAAGCCCGCATCGAGCCGGGGAAGGCCTGCTGTGGCGTCGGCCGCCGCGCCACCTCCGTCACTCGCGTCGCTCCCACCGCCGTCGCTCGCGCCGGACCCTCCGGCGTCCTCGAACTCGGCGGCATCCTCGGAGCCGCACGCGGCGAGTGCGAGAGCGCCGACGGCTGCAAGGCCGAAGGCGCGACGGCCGAAGCGTGCCGTCGTGGTGCTGTGCATGATGTTCCCCTTCCTCGGAATGTGCTGTCCCCTATGAGTCGCAGCGGATCGCGATTCGGTTGCATCGGATCCGAAGATTCGTCTCAACCATCGACGCGCAAGCGGTGGCGGGTCTCGAGCTCGGTGCCGTCTGCTGCGCGTGCGCGCAGCACCACCTCGGCGCTGCCTGCGCTGGCCGCGGTCATCGAGATGGTGCTCTCGTCGGTGAGGAACCGGCCGTCCGGCAGCTCCCAGGCCCATGAGTCCACTCCCTCGACGTCTGCGGTGAACGTCGCGGTTTCGCCCACGGAGACGCCGTCGGGCCCGCTGATCGCGAGGGAGGCGCCGCCGGCGACGGCGACCGGCGGGTCGTGCCAGATCTGTTCGCCGAGTCCGAGGCCGGCGGCGAGACCCACGGCGACGAGCACGGCCGCCAGGACGAGCCGTGGGCGGCGCCGGGGCGTCGCCGTCGAGGTGCTGGCCTGCTCCGCGGGCTCCGGGGCTGGCGCGGCGGCCGGTTCCGCGAGCGCCTCCTCGATGCTCGCCAGCCAGGCCTCGGCATCGGCGGGGCGGCGGCGCGGGTTCTCGGCCGTGCCGCGGGCGAGGGCTCGATCGAAGGTGGTGGGCATCCGGGCGCCCTCGGTGAGCCACGCCAGCAGCGCCGAGATCGCCCAGATGTCGGCCCGCGCGTCGACGCGCCCGTGGCGCTCCTGCTCCGGCGGCCGGAAGCCGGAGGTCCCGGCGGCGACCGTCATTCCGGAGCTGCGAGCCAGGTCCTTGCACATGCCGAGATCCGCCAGCAGGAGTCGCTCGTCCTCGGCGATCAGAGTGCCGCCGCCCCGGACCGCTCCGCTCGCAGCGTTCGCTTCGGCGTGTGAAGTGAGCAGAAGGTTCCTGGGGCTCAGATCCCGGTGGACCAGCTGCGCCCGGTGCACAGCGCCGAGGGCCGCCGCCAGCGACCTCGCGACCACGAGCACGTCGCCTCTATCGGCCGTCCATCCCTGGGCGCGCAGCGTCTCCACGCGATCGCCCAGGGTGCCGCGATCGGCCAGCTCGAGCACCAGGTACGGCTGGTTGTGGGGCAGCTCGCCGATGTCGTGGACCGCCGCCACGTGCGGGCCGCGCGCACGCCGCAGAGCCCGACCCTCGCCGATGAAGCGCTCCAGCATGTCCGGGTTCAGGGTGTGATTCTCCGCGAGGACCTTCACGGCGACCTCGTCGTCGAGGCGGAGATCGTGGGCGCGATGCACGGTGGCGAAGGAGCCCGCGCCGAGGCGGCCGGTCACCTCGTACCGTCCGATGCGCTGCATCAGTTGACCGCTCCGAGGATCGTCTCGAGCTTCGCCCGGCCACGGCTGATCTGCGCCTTCACAGTGCCCTCGGGCAGATCGAGGCGCGCGGCGATCTCCGCGACCGGCAGCTGTTCGAGATCGCGCAGGATCAGCGGCGCCTGATATTTCTCTGGCAGCTGTGCCACGGCCGTGCGGATCGCGGCGCGGGAGGCGACCATCGAACTGATCCGCTGCGCGGGCAGCGCGGCCTCGTCGAGCGTGGTGGAGTCTCGCTGCTTGCGGAGATGGTCGGCGACGCGGCGCTTCACGATCGGGTGCACCCAGCTGGAGACTTTGCCGACGCCCCGGTACTGCCCGATCGACCCCATGATCGAGATGAGCACCTCCTGGGAGACGTCATCGACGGCATTCTGGTCCAGGAGCATCGACCCCACCATGCGGTGCACGGTCCGGGAGCGGTCCAGGGCTTCGATGAGCTCGTCGAGCGCGGTGGCGTCGCCCGCTGCGGCGCGTGCGGCGACGCGCGAGAGCGCCGCCTCCTCGTGCGTCCCCGAAAGTCCTGCGTCTCCCCCTGGCATGGGTCGATGGTACCGAGGCGAGGAGCGGCGATCACAGACGTCACTGTCACGCCTCGTCAGTTAACCTTAGGGGCATAGAGTTAACTGAGGAGCTGTGATGGGTGTTCACGGGACATGGCTCGCCGGGCGTCAGGAGCCCGACTTCCGTGGTGTCACTGCGGCGGCGCGGCGAGGGGGCTCCTTCTCGTACTACCTGCCGGCACGTCTTGCCGACCAGGACGCGGGGACGTGGCTCGAGCGGGGTGTGCGCGAGGCGGCCCTTGAGGTGTCCGGTCACGTCACCACGCTGTCGGCACAGGTGGACGAGGCCACCCGGCAGGGCATCTACCCCTTGCTGCTGCGCTCGGAATCGATCGCGTCCTCGCGGATCGAGCGGGTCAAGGCGTCCTCGCGCGACGTCTCCTACGCCCAGCTCGGCGAGCAGCTCGCCCACCTGCGCAATCATGAGGCCCTGAGCGTGAGCCGCAACGTCGCGGCCACGCGCGCCGCGATCGAGCAGCTTGCCGTACGTGATGAGTGGACGGTCGGGGACGTCGAGAGGGTCCACGCGGCGCTCGGCGTCGTGGGCGCCACCGTCGGTCTGCGCGAGGTCGACGTGTGGATCGGTGGTCGGGAAAGAGTGCGTGCCGACTATGTGGCACCGCCCTCCGGTGAGGTCCGCCACCTGGTCGAGGATCTGCTGCACTACCTCGATAGTTCGGGTGAGCATCCCCTGCTCCTCGCCGCGATCGCGCATGCGCAGTTCGAATCCATCCACCCTTTCGAGGACGGGAACGGGCGCGCCGGTCGGGCGCTGGTCCATGCAGTCCTCGAGCGAGGGGGCGTGGTGCGGTCGGGTCTGTTGCCCGTCTCGACCGTGATCCGGTCACGGGAGCGGGAGTACATCCAGCGCCTCGGCGCCGTCCGTACTGAGGACCCCGACCGAGCCATCGAGGCCCTGAACGCCTGGGTGCGCTTCTTCGTCGAAGTCGCAGAAGAGGCCGGCAGCACGCTGCAGCACATCCAGGAGGAGGTGCGGACCCTCGATGCCGCTCTCGCCGAGAAGGCCGCCGGCCTGCGCGCCGACTCCTCGGCGCGCCGGCTGCTGCCTGTGCTGCGAGAGCAGCCCGTGGTCACCGCAGCCTTCGTCGCAGACCGCCTGGGGGTCTCCCGCGTCGCGGCCCACCGGGCCGTGGACTCACTGGTGTCCCGCGGGATCCTCACCCCGGGCACCGGGAAGTACCGCCGCTCCGAGACCTTCCAGGCGGAGGACGTCCTGCAGCTGGTGGACAGGGAGAGCTGAGCGCTTCGGGCGACGGGAAACGCACGCCTGACGCCTGCTTGTCGACCGCGTTCAGGTCGACCCCGACGCCCCGCCATCGCTGCCGCACCTCGCGGAGGAAGGCCCGCGCGGAGTTCTCCGCACGGGGCGGACCGCGACGTGCACACGAGCCTGGAGACGCTTCAGGCGGGAGAAGCGTTCGCCCTACGGCTTCGCCCTGCGGCTGCGGCTGCGGCTACGGCTCCGGCACCGGCCGCAGCCCTTCGAGCCACCCTCTCGTGGTGCGGATGTGTGCCATGGCCTCGAGCTGGGCGCGCACGGGGTCGCGGTCGATGACGGCCTGAGCGATGCGACGGTGCTCGAGGTCGCTGGTGCGCTTGAGCTCGGCGGCGTCCTCGTGCTCGAAGACCCGGTAGTGGCGACCGCGCTGGCGCATCGCTCGCAGCAGCGCGGCGATCGCCGGGTTCTCCGCGCCGGAGATGAGGAGGTCGTGGAAGGCGTCATCGAGAGCGGCCCCTTCGTCCTCCCACGAGCGGGCGGCGAGCTCGGCGGCGATCGAGGCCAGGCGCTCCCTCTGCTCGTCGGTGAAGCGGGCCGCGGCTTCGGCGGCGGCGTACCCCTCGAGCAGCTGGCGGATGTCGAACAGCCCCAGGTACTCCTCCAGCGGGATCAGGGGGATGGTCGTGGACAGGCCGGACATGACCGTCTCCGCGGTCAGGGCGGAGACGAAGGTGCCGGCTCCCGTCCGGGAGGTCAGCACTCCCGCGAAGGCGAGCATCTTCTGCGCCTCGCGCAGCGAGCTGCGGGAGACATCGAGCTCGGTGCAGAGCTCCTGCTCGCTGGGGAGCCGCTGCCCGGGCGTGATCGCCCCCGAGGAGATCATGCGGCGCAAGCCCTCGAAAGCCTTCTCGGCCTGCGACATTCTGGCCATGTGCCCTCCAAGCTGTCAGACGGATCGGTGTCGTTACGGTAACGGATCCTGCTGTGATGTGCGGAGCGTGACGCCAGGGTGCATGATCTGTCAGACAGATCATACGGCGGGGAGCCCCACGGCGCGGTGGGAACGGCCCGCGACCGAGAAGGAGCGCCATGCCAGGCACAGCACTGAGGGCCCGGGACGGACGCGCCGCCCGGGAGCTGTGGGACCTCGATCCCGAGTTCCTGCACCTCAACCACGGATCCTTCGGTGCCGTGCCCCGCGCCGTGCTCGCGGTGCAGGCGCAGTACCGCCGCGACATGGAGACCAATCCCGTGCGCTGGTTCAGCACGCTCGCCGAGCACCTCCCGGGCGTGCGCAGCGATCTCGCCGACCGCCTGGCGGTGCGCCCGTCGGACCTGGTCATGGTCGCGAACGCGAGCGCCGGCGCCTCCGTGCTCTACCGTCACCTCGCCCAGCGACCCGGCCCCGTGCACGTCGCCGTCACCGACCACGGCTACGGGGCCGTGTCCATGGGGGCCGAGCGCCTGGCCCGCGAGACCGCCGGCAGCTGCCGCGAGATCCCGGTCCCGCTGGTCGCGCGGGACGACGAGGTCCTGGACCTGCTCGCACGCCATCTGGCGACCCATCGGACAGATCTGCTCGTCATCGATCAGGTCACCTCCGCCACCGCCCGCCGCTTCCCCGTCGTCGAGGCCTCCCGCCTCGCCCATGAGCACGGCGCCGTGGTCCTCGTCGACGGCGCCCACGCCCCTGGAGCGCTCGCCGACCCCGTGGTGCGCGAGGCCGACGTGTGGATCGGCAACCTCCACAAGTTCTGGTGCGCGCCCCGCGGCAGCGCCGTCCTGGTGCGCAACAATCCCGATCTCGACCTGCACCCTCTGGTCGACTCCTGGGGCGGGCAGCTCGCCTTCCCCGACCGCTTCGACCACCAGGGCACCGCCGACGTCACCGCCTGGTTCGCCGCGGCCGCCGCCTTCGACCACCTCGAGCAGGAGCTCGGCTGGGACCGCATCCGCGAGCACGCCGGAGAGGTCATGCAGCTCGCGGAGGAGGAGATCGGCGCGGCGCTCAGCGCCGCCGGCGTCGAGGACCCGGTGGCGGACGTCGGCCACCCCTTCGCCCCCATGCGCCTGTTCCGCCTCCCGGGGGATCGCGTGTGGGACCACGACGCCGTGGACGCCCTGCGCGTCCCCTTCATGAACGCCACCGCCTGCATCGCCGCCTTCACCGAGCTCCACGGCGACGGTTTCCTGAGGGTCTCCGCCGCCCCCTACACCACCGCTGAGGACATCGCCGAGATGGCCTCCCACGGAATCCCCACCCTGGCCGACATGACCGGCCGCCCCCTCGAAAGGACCGCATCATGAATCTTGGACCGCTCCCCGTCGGCCGCCGTGCCGTCCTCGCCGGCGCTGCCGCCGCCGGCACCGCCATGACCCTCGCAGCCTGCGGCGGCTCCGGCTCCTCCGACGGCTCCGTCACCCTCCAGATGGTCGAGTCGATCACCAGCTCCGCCCGCACCGAGCTGCTGCGCGGCCTGCTGGACCAGTTCCAGGAGGAGAACCCCGACATCGTCGTCGAGCTCGTCTCCCCGCCCACGGAACAGGCCGATCAGAAGCTGCAGCAGATGCTGCAGGCCGGATCCGGCATCGACGTGCTCGAGGTCCGCGACCTCACCATCGGACCGTTCACCAACAACGGCTGGCTCTACGACATGAGCGCCGAGACGAACGAGTGGTCCGGCTTCGAGGAGCTCACCGACCAGGCACAGGCCTTCGCCAACTCCGTGGACGACAAGACCTTCGCGATCCCCTACGGCTTCTACGGCCTCAGCCTGTTCTACCGACCCGACCTCCTCGAGGAGGCGGGCTTCGACAGCGCGCCGGAGACCTGGGAGGACCTCGTCGAGCAGGCGAGCGCGATCCAGGATCCGGGCAACGGCCGCTACGGCTATGCCTTCCGAGGATCGTCCAACGCGATTGGGCAGGCCCTCGCCGCGCTCGAGGCGTACAGCGCCGACGACCTCGACCTCGAGAACGTCTACAAGCTCGCCTCCGGGGAGTCGATCTTCTCCGCGCCCGCCTCCCAGGAAGCCCTGGACGTCTACATCCAGCTGTACCGCGAGGGATCCCCGGAGTCCTCCATCTCCTGGGGGTACCCGGAGGTCGTCGAGGCGTTCACCAACGGCTCCACCGCCTTCCTGCTGCAGGACCCCGAGGTCATCGCCGCCGTCGAGCAGTCCTCCCTGTCCGAGGACCAGTGGGACGTCGCCCCGCTCGTCACCGGACCGGGCGGGAAGGCCACCTGGCCGATGGCCACCGCCGGCTGGGGCGTCGCCGAGTCCTCCCAGAACAAGGAGGCCGCGGTGAAGCTCGTCCAGTGGCTCGCCGGTGACGCGTCGACCACCTTCGCGAAGGAGAACAGCCTGGTTCCCATCCTGCAGAGCGCGGGGGAGGACGAGTTCTTCACGTCCGGCCCCTGGGCCGCCTACGTCACCATGACCGAGGACCCGGACACCTATCTGGCCTGCCAGGAGCCCCGCGGCGTCGCCTGGTGGACCGAGTGGGGTCAGCGCTCGGACTCCGACCTGCAGAAGATCCTCACCGGATCGCTGTCCACCGCGGACGCGCTCTCCGGCTGGGACGAGTTCTGGACCGAGAAGTGGGAGGGCTGAGGTGGCGGTACCCACCCCGCTGACGTCGGTCGACGGTGCGGCGACCGGGCATCCGCCCCGGCGCCGTACCTTCACCGGCCGCACCGCACTCCTGATCGCCGCGTTCCTCGCGCCCGCGTTCGTGTTCGTCACGGTGTTCACGTACTACCCGATGCTGCGCGGCAGCCAGATGGCCTTCAAGCAGTGGAACCTCTTCGACCTCACGAACACCCCGTGGGTGGGCCTGCAGAACTTCGAGACGATCATCAGCGCGGACGCCTTCCCGCGGATCCTGCTGAACACCGTGCTCTGGGTGGTCTGCTCGATCGTCCCGCAGGTGGTCATCGGCTTCACCATCGCCCTGTGGCTGCGCAAGGCGTTCCGCTTCCGCGGCTTCTACCAGGCGTTCATCTTCTACCCCTGGGCAGTCTCCGGATTCCTCATCGGTCTGCTGTTCCGCTGGATGTTCAACTCCGAGTTCGGGGTCGTCAACGACCTGCTCACCCGCGCGGGACTCATCGACTCCCCGGTGCCGTGGCTGTCCGATCCGGACCTGGCGATGGTCGCCGTGGTGGTCGCGAACATCTGGTACGGCGTCACCTTCTTCGCGATGATGATCCTCGCGGCGCTCCAGTCCGTGCCCGACGAGCTCCTCGAGGCCTCCGCGATCGACGGCGCCGGCCGCGCCCGCACGCTCTTCTCCGTGATGATCCCGGCGATCCGCTCCACCCTGGTCCTCACGATCCTGCTGCGCGTGATCTGGATCTTCAACTTCCCCGACGTCATCTGGGCGATGACCGGCGGCGGCCCGGCGGACCAGACCCACATCGCCACCACCTGGATGATCCAGCTGACCCAGCAGGGGAACTACGGCGAGGCGAGCGCCCTGGGGCTCACGATCGTCGGCCTGCTGATGGTCTTCGCCGCGGTCTACCTGGCCATGCTCTCGAAGGACAACACCCGATGATCCTCCGCGACTCCCTGCCCGTGAAGCTCGTGCGCATCGGCGGCCTCACCCTGTGGCTGCTGATCACGATCTTCCCGCTGTACTGGATCCTCATCAGCTCCCTGAAGACCCCGGCGGACATCGCCACCTACCCGGTGCAGTACCTCCCGCTGCGGCCCACCCTGCAGAACTACGTCTCGCTGTTCGAGAACTCGTCGTTCGCGCAGAACATGCTCTCGAGCCTCGTCGTCGCGACCGTCGCCGGCCTCGCCGCCACCGCCATCGCGACCCTCTCCGCGTACGTGCTCTCCCGCTTCACGTTCAAGGCGCGCAGTCTCGTGGTGCTCGCCTTCCTGGTCACCCAGATGATCCCGGCGTTCATCGCGCTGGGCCCGCTCTACCAGATGATGGTGGCGTTCGGCCTGGTCGACAACCGCGGGGGACTGGCACTGGTGTACGTCGCCATGTGCATCCCGTTCTCGTCGATCATGCTCAAGGGCTTCTTCGACAACGTGCCCGACGAGCTCGACGAGGCCGCCATGATCGACGGCTGCAGCCGCCTGGTGGCGCTGGTGCGGATCATCCTCCCGGTGATGCTGCCCGGCCTCGCCGCCACGTTCATCTTCAACTTCGTCAACTGCTGGAACGAGCTGTTCCTCTCCGTCACCCTCCTCAACAGCAGCGACAAGCGCACCATCCCCACGGCGCTCAACGGCTTCATCACCAGCTTCAACGTCGAGTGGGGGCCGCTCTCCGCGGCTGCCGTGCTGACGGTGATCCCGACGATGGTGCTGTTCGGCATCGCCTCGAAGTGGATCGTGGCCGGCCTGACGGCCGGTGCGACGAAGGGGTGAGGGGCCCGCCGCTGTCGCGAACGGACACGGGAGCACTGCTCCTGCGCGGCCACCGCGTCCGGGGACCCCGAGACCCTGGCGGCCGGCTCGCACTCCCGCCACCGGACCCTCCGCCGTCCCCGCGCTCCCGCGTGCCCCGGCGTGATCGGCGTCATGTCACGAAACGGCCTCCCACCTATGCATGTTACGGACTATGAACGATCATTAGTGTCACTTGGGCCGTGGTGGTGCACTTGATCCACCCGGCGCATCCTGTCCCGGGCTCATGCCCTCTGCTCCCCGAGGAGTCCCTTCATGTCCGCTCTCTCCCGCCGCACCGCTCTCGCACTCGGTCTCGCCGTTCCCGCCGCCGTGGCGATGGCCGCCTGCGGCGGTGACGGAGGCAGCGGATCCGGCGAGGCCGGCGGCGAGCCCCAGCAGGGCGGCACCCTGACCTACCTCGAGCCGCAGACCTGGGCGACCCTGTACCCGCCGGCGGCCGGCTTCTACCCCAACGGCGGCGTGGTCAACAACCTCACCGACCGCCTGCTCTACCAGAACCCCGAGACCCTCGAGCTGGAGCCCTGGATCGCCACCGAGCTGCCCGAGGTCAACGACGACGCCACCGAGTACACCTTCACCCTGCGCGAGGACGCCACCTACTCCGACGGCACCCCGATCGACGCCGAGAACGTGGTGAAGAACTTCGACCTGTTCGGCACGGGCGACGCCGAGCGCGCGCTGACCGTCTCCGAGGCCATCAACAACTACGACCACGGCGAGGTCGTCGACGCCACCACCGTGAAGTTCCACTTCTCGGCCCCCGCGCCGGGCTTCGCCCAGGCCGTCTCCACCATCAACTCCGGCCTGCTCTCCAATGACACCCTGGACCGCACGAACGAGGAGTTCGGCCCCGGCAACGCGACCGACATCATCGCCTCGGGACCCTTCGTGATCGCCGAGGAGGAGATCGGCACCCGCCTCAAGCTCTCCGTGCGCGAGGACTACGACTGGGCGCCGGCCTCCCTCCAGCACACCGGCCGCGCGCACCTCGACGAGATCGACATCGTGGTCGCCGCGGAGGACAGCGTCCGCGTGGGCACGGTGACCTCCCAGCAGGCCCACCTCGCCCGCCAGATCGAGGCGCCCGACGAGCCGCAGTTCGAGGCCGACGGGCTGGCGCTGCACGCCGCCGCCACCAACGGCGTCAACAACAGCCTCAGCTTCCGCTTCCGCGACCCGGCCCTGGACGACATCCGCACCCGGCAGGCGCTCATCGCCGCGATCGACCGCCAGGCGATCGTGGACACCCTGTTCACCGACAGCTACCCGCTGGCCACCGGCATCCTCGCCACCACGGCGCTCGGCTACGCGGACACCTCGGAGAACTACACCCACGACCTCGAGCAGGCGGCCTCGCTGCTGGACGAGGCCGGCTGGGAGGCAGGATCCGACGGCACCCGCACCAAGGACGGCGAGGCGCTCACCCTCACCTTCAACGAGGCGCTGCCCCAGCCCCGCTCCCGCGAGGTGGTCACCCTGATCCAGGAGCAGCTGGCCGAGCTCGGCATCGCCGTGGAGCTGCTGCCCGGCGACCAGGCCGCCCAGGACGCCGCCCGAGCCGAGCCCGGCACCGTGCAGGTGTACCACTCGATGGTGGGCCGCGCGGACTACGACGTGCTGAAGTCGCAGCTCTCCTCCGACAACCGCAACGCCCTGCTGAACGGCCACCCCGACGACAGCGTCGGCGACGAGGAGCTCGACGAGCTGCTCGCGAAGGTCGCCTCGACGCCCGAGGAGGAGGGCCGCGCCGAGGCCTCCGCCGCCGCGCAGGCGCACCTCGCCGAGAACGCCTATGTGCTGCCGCTGTTCGAGGAGCCGCAGGTGTTCGGGTACGTCGAGTCGGTGCAGGGCTTCTCCACCGAGTCCGTGGGCCGCCCGACCTTCTACGACACCTGGCTGACGAGCTGAGGGACCGCCCATGCACTACGTCCTGCGCCGCCTCGGCGGAGCACTGCTGGTGCTCGTGCTCGCCTTCACCGCGGCCTACATCCTGCTCGCCGCGCTGCCGGGCGACGCGGTCCTGGCCCGCTACGGCAACCCCGATCTGGGCCTGACCGCGGAGCAGCTCGCCGAGATCCGCGCCGCCTACGGCGCCGATCGCCCCGCGCTCCTGCAGTACCTCGACACGGCGGTCTCCTTCCTGCAGGGGGACCTGGGCTACTCCGTCCAGAGCGGCGCGGCGGTCTCCGCCCTGCTCGCCGAGGCGCTGCCCTCCACGCTGACCCTCGCCTCGCTGGGCCTGCTGGTGGCCGTGGTGCTCGCGGTCGCCATCGCGTTCACCGCCACCCACGGCAGCCTGCACGGCACCCGGCTGACCACCTGGCTGCGCGGGGCGCTGCGCGGCCTGCCGCCGCTGATGGTCTCGCTGCCGGTGTTCTGGATCGGGATCATGCTGATCCAGGTGTTCTCCTTCCAGCTGGGCCTGGTCCCGGTGCTGAACGCCGGGCCCGTGCAGTCGCTGATCCTGCCGGTCGCGACCCTCGCGATCCCCATCTCGGCCCCGTTGGCCCAGGTGCTGATCCGTTCGATCGACGAGGTCTCCGCCCAGCCCTTCGTGGCGGTGGCCCGCGCCCGCGGCGCCTCCACCTGGTGGCTGCTGTGGCGCACCGTGGCCCGCAACGCCCTGCTGCCCACCCTGACCATGGCCGGGCTGCTGTTCGGCGAGCTGGTGGGCGGCGCCGTCGTCACCGAGGCGGTGTTCGGTCGGATGGGCGTCGGCCAGCTCACCGCGCAGGCCGTCGCCGCCCGCGACACCCCCGTGCTGATGGCCGTGGTGGTGCTCTCCACCGTCGTGTTCGTCCTGGTGAACCTCATCGTGGACCTGCTGTACCCGGTCCTGGACGCCCGGCTGCGCCGCACGGACGCCGCCGCTCCCACCCGGACGACCCCCACCCCGCAGGATCCCACCCCGCACGACTCCACCCCCCAGGGCCCCGCCACGCAGGGTCCCGCCGCACAGCGCGAGGTGAGCGCGTGATGAGCCTCCAGACCCTCACCCGCGACCAGGCTCCGAGCCCCGACGCCGCCCGCCCCCGCACGCGGCGCCGGCCCGTCCTGCGGCCCACCGTGGTGCTCTCCTCCCTGGTGCTGCTGGCCGCCCTCGCCTGGGCCCTGGTCCCGGAGCTGTTCGCCTCCTACGGCCCCACCTCCTCCGTCGGCCCCTCCCTGCAGGCGCCCAGCGCCGCCCACTGGTTCGGCACCGACGCGACCGGACGGGACGTGTTCTCCCGCGTGGTCCACGGCGCCTCCCACTCGATCACCGCGGCGCTGGTCGCCGTGACCGTCGGCCTCGTGGTCGGCACCACCATCGGAGTGGTCGCCGGCAGCGTCGGCGGGCTGGTCGAGGACGCGCTGATGCGGGTGGTGGACGTGCTGCTGGCCATCCCCGGGCTGCTGCTGTCGCTGTCGGTGGTGATCCTGCTGGGCTTCGGCACCACCAACGCGGCGATCGCCGTGGGCATCACCTCCATCGCGACCTTCGCGCGCCTGTCCCGCTCGCGCGTTCTCGAGGTGCGGCGCAGCGAGTACGTGGAGGCCGCGTTCGGCTCCGGCGGGACGCTGCCGGCGATCCTGTGGCGCCACATCCTGCCCAACTCCGCCGCCCCGGTCATCGCGCTCGCCGCGCTGCAGCTGGGCTCCGCGATCCTGCAGATCTCCACGCTCGGCTTCCTCGGCTACGGCGCCCCTCCGCCCACGCCCGAATGGGGGCTGCTGATCGCCGAGGGCCGCGACTACGTGGCCACGGCCTGGTGGCTCACCCTGCTGCCCGGCGTCGTGGTCGCCGCGGTGGTGCTGTCCACCAACCGTCTCAGCGACGCCATCGGAAAGGCGGAGCGCTCATGACCGCCGCGCACCGGATCTCGCCCGACACCCCGACCGCGACCGGGCCCGACGCCCAGACCGCGACCGCGTCCGACGCGCCCATCGGGCCCGACGGCCGGACCTCGCCGCTGCTCGAGGTGCGTGACCTCAGCGTCGCCTACCGCACCCGCCGCGGGCCCGTCGAGGCGGTGCGCGGCATCGACCTCGCCGTCGCCCGCGGCGGCGTCACCGCGCTGGTGGGCGAATCCGGCTCCGGCAAGTCCAGCGCCGCCCAGGCCGTGATCGGCCTGCTCGCGGACAACGGCGCCGTCACCGGCGGGTCCATCGCCCTCGCCGGCGAGGACGGGCGGCGCCAGGAGCTCGTGGGTCTGCCGGAGCGCTCCTGGCGGCAGCTGCGCGGCACCCGCATCGGCCTGATCCCGCAGGACCCCACCAGCTCCCTGGACCCGGTGCGGACCATCGGCGCCTCCGTCGCCGACCCGCTGCGCATCCACGGCTGGCACGACCGCGCCCGGATCGAGGCGCGCGTGCTCGAACTGCTCGAGCAGGTGGGCCTCGACGACCCCGCCACCCGCGCCCGCCAGTACCCCCACGAGCTCTCCGGCGGCATGCGCCAGCGGGTGCTGATCGCCGCGGCGCTCGCGCTCGAGCCCGAGCTGCTGATCGCCGACGAGCCCACCAGCGCCCTGGACGTCACCGTCCAGGCCACCGTGCTGGACCTCATCGACGAGCTGCGCGGTGCCACCGGCGCCGGGGTGCTGCTGATCACCCACGACCTCGCCGTCGCCGCCGACCGCGCCGACGCCCTGGTGGTGATGCGCGGCGGCCGCGTCGAGGAGTCCGGGCCCACCGGGCGGGTGCTCGCCGCGCCGTCGGCCGCCTACACCCGCACCCTGCTCGCCGACGCTCCCTCGCTGCGTCAGGTGGTCGAGCGCAGCCCCCGCGCCCCGGCGGCCGACGAGGCCCCGCTGGTGACGGTGCACGGGCTGCGTCAGGAGTTCGGCGGCCGCGGCGGCACCGCGCCCTTCGTGGCCGTCGAGGACCTCTCCTTCGACATCCCGCGCGGCACCACCCACGCCCTGGTGGGGGAGTCCGGCTCCGGCAAGACCACCACCGGCCGCGCGATCGCCGGCTTCCGCCGCCCCACCGGCGGCAGCATCCGCGTGGGCGGCACCGAGGTCACGCAGCTGGGGACCGGGAAGCGGCTGCGGGAGTTCCGCTCCACCGTGCAGCTGGTCCACCAGAACCCCTTCGGCTCCCTGGACCCCCGCCAGAGCATCGCCCAGATCCTCGAGGAGCCGCTGCGCAACACCCGCCGCGGCAACCGGTCCGAGCGCCGCAGCGCCGCCCTGCACCACCTCGAGCTGGTGTCCCTGCCGCCCGAGGTCGCCTCCCGTCGCCCGCGCGAGCTCTCCGGCGGGCAGCGCCAGCGCGTCGCGATCGCGCGCGCCCTGATCCTCCAGCCCGATGTGGTGGTGCTCGACGAGGCCGTCTCCGCGCTGGACGTCACCGTGCAGGCGCAGATCCTGCGCCTGCTGGCCCGGCTGCAGGACGAACTGGGGCTGACCTACGTGTTCATCTCGCACGATCTCGCCGTGGTGCGGCAGGTCGCCGACACCGTCTCGGTGCTGCGCCGCGGGGTGCAGGTCGAGCACGGCGAGGTCGCCCGGGTCCTCGAGGACCCCCACCACGACTACACCCGGCAGCTGCTGGCCGCCATCCCCGGCACCGGTCACAGCACCGGCCACAGCGTCGACAGCGCCAGCAGCCCCAGCAGCCCCAGCAGCCCCGACAGCACCGGCAGCACCGGCGGCACCAGCAGCACCCCGCACCGCCACGACCCCGAGGAGATCACCGCATCATGACCCGCCCCCGCCTGGGACTGTTCACCCGCCTGCTGGAGGACGCGCCGGCCGCGGACCGCTATCGCTTCGCGCTCGAGCAGATCAGCCATGCCGAGCAGCTCGGCTTCGCCTCCGCCTGGGTCGCCCAGCACCACTTCGGCGAGGCCGAGGGCGGGCTGCCCTCGCCCTTCGTGCTGCTGGCCGCCGCCGCGCAGCGCACCTCCCGGATCGGTCTCGCCACGGCCGTGGTCACCCTCCCGATCGACGACCCGCTGCGCGCGGCCGAGGACGCCGCGGTGCTCGACGCCCTCGCCGGCGGCCGGGTCCAGCTCGGCATCGCCGCGGGCGGCACCCCCTCCTCCTTCCCCGCCTTCGGCCGGGACCCCGCCGCTCGCCGCGAGCTGTTCGCCGAGCACCTCGAGGTGCTGCGCGACGCGCTCGCCGGCCGCGGGGTGCGCGGCACCGACTCGCGCATCTACCCGGCCGCCGGCGATCTCGGGGAGCGGATCTGGCAGGCCACCTTCTCCGTCGGCGGCGGCACCCGCGCCGGGGCCGACGGCGACGGCCTGCTGCTCTCGCGCACCCAGCCCCGCCCCGAGGGCGAGCACACCCGGCCCCTGCACGAGCTGCAGCTGCCCATCATCGAGGCCTACCTCGAGGCGCTGCCCACCGGGGTGAGCCCGCGCATCCTCGCCTCCCGCACCGCGCTCGCGGTGGATCCCGAGAACCGTGCGCTCGCCCTCGAGCTGGCCGAGCCCGGCCTGCGCTCGCTGGCGGCGCTGCAGCCCGGATTCGACGCCGAGCGGGCGAGCATCGAGGAGCTGATCGCGGTGACCGACACCCATGTGGGCACCGCCGAGGAGGTCGCCGAGTCCCTCGCGGCCGACGCCGCCCTGCCGCGCGTGACCGACGTGTCCTTCCAGGTCCACTCGATCGACGCCGGCCACGAGCTCACCCTGCGCAGCCTCGAGCTGCTGGCCACCGAGGTCGCACCCCGCGTCGGCTTCGCGACCGGTCCCGAGGCGGCCGCCGCCCTGCACGCCGCGCACCGCGCCCCCGCGGCCGATCCCGCGACCGATTCCGGCTCCGCGACCGCCTCCGACCCCGCGACCACCCCCGAAGGAGCCTCCGCATGAGCGAGCACGACGTGGACGTCATCGACCACCTGGCAGGGGAGGGGGACGGCGGCGCGATCGCCAGCCTGCGCTCCCTGCGACCCCAGGCCCGCGAGCAGGCCCAGCGCAGCTACCAGGTGCTGCTCGAGCCGGCCGATCCCGGCTCCGTGCCGCTGCGCGAGCGGTACGCGGTCGCCGCGCACGTGGCGGGTCTGCACGGCCCCGGCCCCGCCGCCGAGCTGTACCTCGAGAACCTGCGCGACGAGGACCCGGACCTCGCGGACCTCCTGGAGGCCGGTGAGAGCACGGGGGAGACCCACCTCGACGCCGGCCTCGCCCACGCCGACCTGCTGGTGCTGCGCCCCAGCGAGGCCTCGCCCTCGCACCTGCGCGCCCTCGAGGCCGCCGGCTGGGACGCGGACGGCATCGTCACCCTCTCCCAGCTGATCTCCTTCCTCACCTTCCAGCTCCGCGTCGCCCACGGCCTGCGGGTGCTCGCCGAGAACCCCGCCCCCGCGGACCCGACCACCACGGACCCCACGACCGCGCAGCCGACGACCGCGCAGCCGACGACCGAGGAGGCACGATGACCCGCCCCGAGACCTTCACCCAGGACAGCCTCGGCTGGGTCCCGTGGATCGAGCCCGTCGCACGCGAGGACCTCACCGAGGAGCAGCACGAGGCGCTCCTGGACGACTTCCGCCGCGCCATGCCCTACTTCCGCCTGCTCGTGCGCGACCCGCAGGCGCTGCTCGCCCGCACCCTGACCGACAAGGACATCTTCTTCAACACCGACGGCGGCGCCGGGCGGGCCGAGCGCGAGCTCGCCGCCACCGCGACCTCACGGGCCAACGGCTGCATCTACTGCGCCTCGGTCCACTCGGCGTCGGCGACCCGCGAATCGGGTCGCCTCGAGGACGTGCAGCGCCTGCTCGACGAGGGCGTCGGCGCGGACCTCGGCTCCGAGACCTGGAACGCGATCGCCCACGCCGCCGACGTGCTCACCCATCTGCCGCTGGAGTTCGGCGCGGGTGAGATCGAGCGCCTGCGCGCGGCGGGACTCGACGATGCCGATATCGTCGACGTCATCAACGGTGCCGCCTTCTTCCACTGGGCGAACCGTCTGATGCTCTCCCTCGGCGAACCCGAGGTCCCCACTCGGACGAAGGAGCGCTCATGAGCGTCCCCCACCTGCTGGACCACATCGTCATCGCCGGCCCCGACCTGCAGGAGGCCGTGGACTGGTTCCGCGACCTCACCGGCGTCACCGCCGCTCCCGGCGGCGTCCACCCCACCGGCACCGCCAACGCGCTGGTCGCGCTCACCGTCGGCGGTGAGCCGCGCCCGTACTACCTCGAGCTCATCGGCCCCGACCCCGACCGGGAGGGCGAGGAGCTGCCGAAGAAGTTCAACATCCACCGCCTGAAGAAGCCCACGGTGGTCACCTACGCCGTCCATCCCGAGGGGATCGACCAGGTGGCCGAGCGCGCCCGCGCCCAGGGCGTCGACCTCGGACCGGTGCAGGATCTCTCGCGCCGCACCCCGGACGGCACCGAGCTGCAGTGGCGGCTCACGCAGCCGCCGCCGCCCCCGAACTACGGCGTGCCCTTCCTCATCGACTGGGGCACCACCCCGCAGCCCGGCCTCGGCGACCTGCCCGCGCTCGAGCTGCTGTCCTTCGAGCGCGTCGAGGTCAAGCCCGAGCCGCTGCAGCAGGCCACCGCCGCGCTCGGGCTCGACGACGGGGTCGCCGAGATCCGCGAGGGCCGCGGCTCCCGGTTCGTGCTGCGGCTGCGCACCGAGGACGGCCGCGAGATCGAGATCTGAGGCGGGGCGGGTCACCGGCCTCTCTCAGCCCTCGCAGCCGCAGGACCGCCGCAGGATCAGGCTCGTCTCGAGAACCTGATGCTCGACCGGCAGCGACGGGTCCGCGAGCCGTGCGAACAGCCGCTCCGTCGCCAGGTGGCCCAGCCGTGCCGGGTCCTGCCCCACCACGCTGATCGCGGGGTCGAACAGATCCGCGTGCTCGAAGTCGTCGAACCCGACCAGGGCGACCTCCCGCTGCAGCCCGCGCGTCTGGAGGGCTCGCACCGCTCCGGTGGTGATCTGGTTGCGCGCGGCGAACACCGCGGTCGGGGGCGCCTCTCCGTCGAGGAGGCCCAGCACCGCACGGACGATCTCCTGCTCGCTCGTGAGCCCGTCCACGATCCGGAGATCGCACTCGGGCAGCCCGGCGTCCGCCCAGGCGCTCCGCGCCCCGGCGATGCGCTGTGCGGCGGTGGTCAGGGTGCCGAGATGCGTGAGCACCGCGACGCGACGATGACCGTGGTCGACGAGGTGCGCGACCGCGTCCCGCGCGCCCTGGGCGTTGTCCGCCATCACCGTGTCCACCTCGATCCCGTGCGGCGGTCGGTCCACGGCCACGATCGGGGTGTCCAGGTCGATCTCCGGCTGGAGGTAGGACAGATCGCCGTGCGAGGGCATCAGCACGAGCCCGTCCACGCGGCGGGACAGCAGGCCACGGGCGTGCTGGCGCTCGCGCTCGGGATCCTCGTCGGTGCTCCCCGTGAAGACGCTGGTGCGGTGCCGCTGGGCGGCGTCCTCGACCGCCCTGTTCATGACCGCGTCGAACTCGTTGCGGACGCTCGCGACGAGCAGCCCCAGGCTGTCGGTGCGGCCCTCGGCCCGCCGCAGGTTCCCGGCGATCATGTCCCGTCGGTAGTTGAGCTCGGCAGCAGCCCGATGCACCCTCTCCGCAGTCTGCTCGGAGACCCCGGGCTCCCCGTTGACCACGCGGGAGACCGTCTTGAAGCCGACTCCTGCACGCGCGGCGACGTCCTTCATCGTGGGGCGCTTCCTCGCCACGGCGTGCTCCTCTCGACAGGGGGTGGCCCCATGGTCCGACGACCATGGGGCCACCTGCAGGGGGTCCGTCCAGGTGCTGCGATCAGTCCTCCAGGAGAGCCAGGCGGGCCTCGTCCTCCGCGAAGACCTCCTCCGCGTTGTCCTTCGTGACCACCACCGGCTCCAGGGCGTAGATCGGCACGTCGATCATCCCATTGTTCTCCGACTCGTCGGCCGCCGGGGGCTCCTCGCCGGCCTGGTAGGCGGAGATGATCTCGACGGTCTTGGCGACCAGGTCCTTCGTCGGCTTGTGGACCGTGGAGTACTGCTCACCGGCCCAGATCGAGCTGATCGACTCGGTCTCGGCGTCCAGGCCGTCCACGACGGGCACGTCCTGACCCGCCGCCTTGCAGGAGGTGATGATCGCGCGGGCGATGCCGTCGTTGGGGGAGAGCACGCCGTCGATCTGCTTGTCCGAGTAGTTCGCCGCGAGGATCGAGTCCATCCGGGACTGCGCCTTGCCGTTGTCCCAGTCCTGGGTGGCGGCCTGCTGGAAGTCCGTCTGCCCGGAGACGACCACGAGGGTGCCGTCGTCGATCTTCGGCTGCAGCACGGACATCGCGCCCTCGAAGAAGTTCGGGGCGTTGGGGTCGGCGGGACCGCCGCCGAAGAGCTCGATGTTGTAGGGCCCGTCGCCCTTGCGATCGGCGAGCCCGTCGAGGAGGGACTGGCCCTGCAGCTCACCGGTGCGGATGCTGCCGAACTGGACCACGGCGTCGACGGCCTCGGTGTTCTCGATCAGCCGGTCGTAGCCGATGATCCGCACGTCCGCGTCCTGAGCCGCCTTCAGGGCGCTGCCCAGCTGCGTGCCGTCGATGGGGCCGACGACGATCGCCTTGACGCCCTTCTGGACCATGGCCTCGATCTGCTGCTGCTGCTGAGGCACCTTGTTGTCCGCGGCCTGGATGAGGGCGGTGAAGCCCGCCTCCTCCAGCTGCGCCTTGAACAGGTCCTCGGCCTCGGCCCAGTTCTGGGTGCCGAGCCAGGGGAGGGACACGCCGATCGTCGCGTCGGCGTCGAAGCCGCCGCCGGCCTCGTCCCCGCCGTCGGCCTCGGCGCCGGTGCGACCGCCGCCGCAGGCGGCGAGGAGCATGGTGCCGGCAGCGGCGATGCCGCCGAGGGTGAACGTCCTTCTCTTCATGGGATCTCCTTGTGTGGTCGGGTGCCCGTCATCGGGTCCCGGGGTCGGATGTGGTAGGGGTCGGATGAGATGTGGGGAACGGAGGCGACATGGGTGGTCGGGCGAGGTGCGGGGGAGGGCTCAGCCCTCGGACGAGCTCGAGGCGGAGGGGGCGATCTTCACGGTGTCGGTGGTGCTCTCCGACTTCGTCCGGTCGCCGAACAGGCGTCCGGTGATCGAGGGGCGTCCCTGCTGCTTGTTGTAGACGTCGAACGCGACGGCGGCCAGCAGCACGAGGCCCTTGATCACCTGGGTCTTGTCCTGCCCCACGCCCATGAGGAACAGGCCCGAGTTCAGCGTCGCCATGACCAGGCCGCCGATCATCGTCGCGGTCACGGTGCCGATCCCGCCGGAGACCGCCGCGCCGCCGATGAAGACGGCGGCGATCGCGTCGAGCTCCCACATGTTGCCGTCCGTGGGGCCGGCCGAGGTGGCCCGCGCGACGAACAGGATGCCCGCGAGCGCCGCGAGGAACGACATGTTCATCATGACCAGGAAGTACACCCGGTTCACGCTCACGCCGGAGAGGGCTGCGGCCTGCTTGTTGCCGCCGACGGCGTAGATGTGGCGGCCGAACGTGGTGCGCTGGGTGATGACGTGGTAGACGATCACGAGCACCACCAGGATCACGCCGGGCACCGGGAACGAGGTGCCGGGGCGGCCGGTGCCGAACAGGAAGGTCACGTAGCCGATGACGGCCGCGACGAGGACCACGCGGAGGATGACGGCGGCGAACTCCAGGCCGGTCTCGCCGTCCGCGACGCGACGGCGGTAGGTGGAGATCTGGCTCCACGCGTACAGCGCGATCGCGAGGATGCCCAGCAGCAGCGTCGAGTTGTTCATGTAGGTGAACGCGGGGCCCCATTCCGGGAGGTACCCGGCGCCCAGGACGTTCAGCTCCGGGGGCACCGGCACGCTGACGGAGCCGCTGAGCCAGATGACGCCGCCGCGGAAGACCATCATGCCGGCGAGGGTGGTGATGAAGCCGGGGATGCCGATCTTCGCCAGCCAGAAGCCGTGCCAGCAGCCGATGAGGATGCCGACGACGAGGCCGGCCAGGAGCGCGGCCCACCAGGGGAAGCTGAGGTCCCGCGCGGAGAGGGCGACGCACATGCCGACGAAGCCGGCGACCGATCCGACGGACAGGTCGATGTGGCCGATGACGATCACCATCACCATGCCGATCGCGAGGATCAGCACGTAGGCGTTGCCGGCGATGAGGTTCTGCATGTTCCCGGGGGTGAGCATGCTGCCCCCGGAGGCGATGTGGAACCCGAGGAGGAGCGCCACGAGGGCGAACACCATCGTGAACTGACGGAAGTCCGTCCCGAATACCTGCTTCACAACATTCATGGGGTGGTCTCTCTCATTCCTGCGCCGGTCAGGCAGCGGATCCGACGGTGGTGGTCATCATGCGCATGAGCGTCTCCTGGTCGGCCTCGGAGCGAGGCACCTCCCCGGTGATGCGGCCTTCGCAGATGGTGTAGATGCGATCGCAGATGCCCAGGACCTCGGGAAGCTCCGAGGAGATGACGATGACCGCCTTGCCCTGGTCGGCGAGGTCCTGGATGAGCTTGTAGATCTCGAACTTCGCGCCGACGTCGATGCCGCGGGTGGGCTCGTCGAGGATCAGCACGTCAGGCTCCGGGAACAGCCACTTCGCCAGGACGACCTTCTGCTGGTTTCCGCCGGAGAGGGTGGCGACGCCGATGTCGATGCCGGGGGTCTTGATGCGCAGCGACTTCCGGTATCTCTCGGCGACCGAGCGCTCCTTCGTGTCGTCGATGAGGCCGCGCCGCACGACGGCGGGCAGGTTCGCCGAGACGATCGTGTCCTTGATGCTGTCCAGGAGGTTCAGGCCCAGGAGCTTGCGGTCCTCGGAGACGTAGGCGAGGCGGTGACGGATGGCCTGTCGCACGGTGCGCAGCTCGACGGGGACGCCGTGCAGGCGCAGGGTGCCCGCGCGGTGGATCCCGTAGGAGCGGCCGAACAGGGACCGCGCGAGCTCGGTGCGGCCCGCGCCCATCAGCCCGGCGAAGCCGACGATCTCGCCGCGACGCGCCACGAAGCTCTCGTCGTCGCACACGAGCTTGCCGGGGACGTCGGGATGCTCGACGGTCCAGCCCTCCACCTCGATGACGACCTCGCCGCCGGTGTTCGGCTCGTGGTCGGGGTACCGGTTGTCGAGCGAACGCCCCACCATCGCGCGGATGATCCGGTTCTCGTCGACCTGCCCGGCCTCGACGTCGTAGGTCTCCACCGTGCGGCCGTCGCGGATCACGGTGACGGCATCGGAGACCTCGGCGATCTCGTTCAGCTTGTGGGAGATCATGATCGAGGTGATCCCCTTGCCCTTGAGCCCCTTCATGAGGGTGAGCAGGTTGGCCGAGTCGTCCTCGTTGAGCGCGGAGGTGGGCTCGTCCAGGATCAGGATCTTGACGTTCTTCGCGAGCGCCTTCGCGATCTCGACGAGCTGCTGCTGGCCGACGCCGAGGGTCTTGATCTTGACGTCGGGGTCGACCTCGAGGCCCACCCGGGCGAGCAGGTCCAGGCTGCGTCGACGCAGCTCACGGCGATCGATGAGGCCCTTGGCGACGATCTCGTTGCCCAGGAAGATGTTGTCCGCGACCGAGAGCTCGGGGATGAGCGCGAGCTCCTGGTGGATGATGACGATGCCGACGCTCTCGGAGGACTTGATGTCCTTGAACTCCATCTCCTCACCCTCGAACACGATCTGCCCGCTGTAGGAGCCGTGGGGGTGGACGCCGGAGAGGACCTTCATGAGGGTCGACTTCCCGGCGCCGTTCTCCCCGCAGATCGCGTGGATGTCGCCGCGGCGGACGGCCATCGTGACCTCGTCGAGCGCGCGGACTCCGGGGAACAGCTTCGTGATGGAACGCATCTCCAGGATCGCGTGTGGATCATCCATCGGGAACCTCCGACTCCTCATCGAGTGCCACCGTGCGGTGGTCTGTTCGCCCCGTCGTGACGGGGCGGGGGCGTGTCCGCCCCTCACTGGGGGACAACGTTGTCAGCGTAAATCCTCCGCCGACCCGCGCAACCCTGCGGAGGTCACGGTCGGATCACGGCGCTGTGATCTGTGCGGCAGGCGACTGGGGCGCCTGCCGCACCGGTCCCAGGGTGGACCGGCCGCCCTGGGGTGCGGGCGTCAGAGCCGACGGCTGCGGGCCCGCGCGATCGCGGTCAGCGCCCATCCGGCTGCGACCAGCGCGATCACCGTCACCACCGTCGCCGCGACGTCCGCTCCCGTCATCGCGAGGCCCTCGCGGGCGTGCGGAGGGGTCGACGGGGAGCCGGAGCCGTCCTCGTCGCCCGTGACGTCGCCGCCGCCCGACGACGCTCCCGGCGCCGCGCTGTCCGATCCGGTGCTGTTCGTCCCGTCGTCTGACCCTGTGCTGTCCGATGCGCCGCCGTCCGACCCGGTCCCGTCCGTCCCGTCGTCGGACCCCGGTCCGCTCGCGCCCGGGCCGTCGCTCGGGGTTTCATCGGTCGGCCCCGTGGGCTCCGTCGGCTCTGTCGGCTCGGTGGGCTCTGCCGGCTCCGCCCCGAACACCGTCCGCTCCACCGGGGTCACGCTCGCCTCCACGATCGTGGCCTCCCCGCCCTCGGCGAACGCGAGCACCTGCTGGGAGTCCGCCTCGGGGAAGATCAGCTCGGTCAGCGTCCGGGTGCCGTCCTGGCCGAAGACCTCGACGGAGGAGCGGTCCACCCAGAGGCTGAGGGTGACGGTGCCGTCCTCCTCCGGGGTGACGGGCGCACCGACCTGGCCCGGGAAGGCCTCGTGGAAGTCCACCTCGCCCGAGCGCGAACGGTCCACGAACGCGGTCCCCGTCCCGGCGTCGTAGCCCACGAGGGTGCCCTGTGCGTCCTCGGCGCTCGTCGCCGGATCGGCGGTGAAGCCCTCGGAGGCGCGCACCACGATGCCGGCGCGCTCCGCGGTCCCCGGGTCGATCCGCAGATCGATCTGCAGCATGTCCCCGTCGGCGCCGCCCTCGGAGGTCTCGAGCGCGAAGGTGCCCTCGGCGACGGACAGGTCGGCCACGTCCTGGCGCGACTCCTCGACGAGGAAGCCCGCGGCCTGCTCGACCGGGGCGTGCTGGAGCTCGACGCCCTCGGCGGTGCGGGTCAGCGAGACCTCGCGCGGCAGGGTCATCGCCGACCGCCACGGGGTCGCCGGGACGTCGCCGGCGTAGAGCCAGTTGTTCATCCAGCCGGTCGTGATGCGCTTGCCGTCAGGGGCATCGGAGTAGGAGACGGTCGCGTAGTAGTCCCGGCCCCAGTCCATCCAGTCGTAGCTCTCGAGCGCCGAGACGACGGGTGCATCGGTGGCCACGAAGTGGTCGGCGAGCACGTGCCCCCACTCGCCGCGACCGTTGTCGACGATCCGGATCGAAGCCTGCTCGCCCTCGAGCTCGCTCACGTCCCAGCTGCGCCAGTCGAGCCCCTCGCTGTCGGCGCCGGTCGCCGTCCGCACCACCTCGCCATCGACCACGAGGTTCACCGTGGTCTCGTTGCCCCGGGGCAGGGCGACCTCGTCGCCCATGACGACGTGATCGAGGGTCAGGTGCCCCCACCCCCCGGTGGCCTCGTCGACCACGCGGAGCTGAGCGGTGCGGCCCTGCAGGTCGGAGAGGTCCCAGTGCCGCCAGTTCAGCGCCCCGTCCTCAGGGCCGGTCTGGCGGCGCACCACCTCGTCGTCGACCACGAGCTGCACCTCGAGGGTCTGCTCGGAGTCCTGCGAGCGCTCACCGCCGCCGACGAGCATGTTCAGGTGGTCGCCGTCGATAGTGAATGCGGGCGAGGTCAGCGTCCCCACGTTGTCGTCCCCTTCGGGGCCGCCCTCCCAGGTGTTGATGCGCTTGTCGCCGATCGCGAACTCACCGCCCTCGGAGGACGGGCTGTCCGCCGCGGCGAGGTCGCCGGTGCCCGTCCAGCCCATGTCCTCGAGGGTGACGGTCCCGTCGGCCTCCTCGAAGCCGTTCCAGAGCAGGGTGCCCGACGGCGGATCGTTGTCGGGCCGGGTGCCCTCCCGGTGCGGGTTGTTCCCGCCGCCGATGAGGAAGCCGAGGTGGTCCCGCTCGACGGTGAACGGCTCGGACTCCATGGTGCCGATCGGGCCGTCGCCGCCGTGGAACGAGTTGACGAAGCCGTCGCCCTCGACGCCGGTGACGGTCTGCTGCCCGCTGACGGGTCCGGTCGCGGGGGCCGCCCCGAAGGGGCCGTCCTCCTCGGCGCCCTCCCCGTTGGTGACCTCCCATCCGGAGTAGGTGCCGTCCTCGAAGTCCCAGAGCACGTCACCCTCCGGAGCGGGAACCTCGTCGACGATGTTGTCTGCGGTGAAGGTCTCCCCGTCGAAGTCGCCCACGAAGTACTGGCCTCCGCTGCCGCCGGCCACGGATCCGGGGTTGAGGTTCACGATCATGACCCAGCGGGTCTCGTCGGGATCCCCGTCCACGGGGAGCTCGAAGAGGTCCGGGCACTCCCAGATGCCGTCGACGGCGTTCGCGGGCCCGAAGTCGGAGGCGAACTCCCAGGAGAGGAGGTCATCGGAGGTGTAGACGACCACCTGGTGGTCGACGGCCTCGACCGCGACCATGACCCAGTGGGAAGTCTCTGCGCTGTCGCCCTCATACCAGAAGGCCTTCGGATCGCGGAAGTCCGGGGAGTCGCGGTCGAGGACCGGATTGCCCTCGTGCTTCTCCCAGGTGTAGCCGCCGTCGACGGAGTAGGCGAGGGACTGCGCCTGCTTCCCCGCGTGCTCCGGATGACGATCCGTGTAAGCGCTGGTGTAGAGCGCGATCAGAGGGTCCTCGTCCCCCGTCCCGAGTCCGCTGGTGTTGCCGTGGTCGACGACCACCGAGCCCGAGAAGATGTCCTCGATGCTCTCGCCGTCCTCGTCGAAGGTCTGGGCGATGGCCAGCGGCTGTTCGGTCCAGGTCATGAGGTCGGGGCTGGTCGCATGACCCCAGGACATGTTCCCCCAGTCGTTCCCCTCCGGGTTGTACTGGTAGTACTGGTGATAGAGGCCGTCGTGGTGCACGAGGCCGTTGGGGTCGTTCATCCAGTTCTGCTCGGGCGTGTAGTGGTAGCCCGGCCGGTACGGCTCGGAGCCGATCGTCTCCTCCGCCAGTCCAGGGGCCGCGCACAGTCCGAGGATCAGGGTCGCGGCGGCGCCGGTGCGCAGGAGGCGCGGCAGACGGCGGCGGGTGGTGGTGCGGTGCATGCTCGATTCCTCTTCGTCGGGGAGTCGGGGGAGCGGCGCGGGATCCTCCAGGGGATGGTCCTCGCGAGGTCCTGGTGACCCGGACATCACTGTCATCACTCTGTCGTCGCTGTCGTCCCTGCCCTCTCGCGGACGGTAGACAACGTTGTCAGCATAGGCATGGCTCAGCGATCGGTGCGTGCCGATGATGATCACGGGAGTGTCACGATCACGGGGGACCGCCTGACCTCGCGCTGAGGGACGTCGCTCGCCGACCAGTGGTCCACCGCACCCGTCCGTACGGTCCCGGTGCCCGCGCTGCACCTGCGGACGGCGGTCGTCGGCGGCCCCCACCAGCATCGTCGGCATGTGGATGACAGGTGGTGCGCGCTGCGGGCTGCGGGTCCAGCGGCGGGACTGCCTGCGCGGGCGGGCAGCTCGTCCCGTGCGGGCGTCAGCTGCGCAGGTGGCTCGCCCCGTTGAGGTCCAGGATCGTCCCGGAGGCCCACTGCGCCGCGGGCGAGGTGAGGTAGAGGATGGCGTCGGCGACCTCCTCGGCCGTGCCGACCCGGCCGAAGGGGCTCTGCGCGCGCAGGTCCTCCCCGGCGTCGCCCGCGAGCTTGTCCCGCTGACGCTCGGTGGCCACGAACCCGGGCGCCACCGAGGCGACCGCGATCCCGTGTGGCGCGAGCGCCACGGCGAGCGACTGACCGAGGGCGTGCAGCCCTGCCTTCGCCGCCGCATAGGCGGGGGCGGTGGGCTCGCCGCGGAAGGCGCCGCGGGAGCCGACGTTCACGATCACGCCCTCCGCCCCGCGGGCGATCAGCGACCGGGCGACCAGGTAGGAGAGGTTCGCCGGGGCCCGGAGGTCCACGTCGAGCATGCGGGCCACGCGCTGCTGCCAGGTCGCGTAGTCGACCTCGTCCACGGCGTGCTCCGTGCCCGGGCCGGGGGCGATCCCGGCGTTGTTCACGAGCACGTCGATCCCGCCGAGTCCGGCTTCGGCCTCCTCGACCACCCGCTGGGCGGTCGCGGGACGGGAGAGGTCCCCGCCCACCACCACGTGCCCGTCGCCGTGCAGTGCGGCGAGAGTCTGCTCGGCCTTCTCGCGCCGGCTGCCGTAGTGGACGGCCACCCGCTCGCCGCATGCGCTGAGCGCGATCGCCGTCGCCCGGCCGATCCCGCGCGATGCCCCCGTGACCAGTGCGCCTCGCATGCCGTCCCCTCTCCTCTCACCGGTCCGCCCCAGCGGCGGACACCGCCATCGTCCCGCATGTGCGCGCCCCGCCGCCGCCGTGCGCCCCGCCGCAGCCCGTTCCCGCGCCACCGACGCGCCAGACCCGGCTGCGTCGCCGCGCCCGGCCCGCGTCGCGGCACTACCCGTCCGTCCGCGCGCCTGGGAGAATGGGACATGCACCGCCGACGGGAAGGATCCGCCGTGACGACCACCCGACGCACGCTCCTGTACGCCGCCCCTCTCGCGGCGGGCGCGCTGCTCAGCGCCTGCACCGGTTCGCCGACAGAGCCCGGCGCCGACACCGCGGATCAGGGTGCCGACTCCGGCCCCGACGAAGGATCGGACGGCGGTGCCGACGGCGGTTCCGGCGACGGCGCCGACGTCGACCCGAGCGGCATCGAGACCCTCGCCACCGGCCTGCAGGCCCCCTGGTCGATCGCCTTCCACGGCGGGACCGCACTGATCAGCGAGCGCGACAGCGCCCGCGTCCTCGAGCTCGCCGCCGACGGCACCACCCGGGAGGTCGGCGTGATCGAGGACGTCACCCCCGGTGGGGAGGGCGGCCTGATGGGCCTCGCCGTGCACGAGGGCCACCTGTTCACCTGCGCCACCACCGCAGGCGGCAACCGCATCGAGCGCCGGGAGCTGTCCGGGGAGGCCGGGGCGCTCTCGCTCGGCCCGCCCCAGGTGCTGCTCGACGCGATCCCGTCGGCCTCGAACCACAACGGCGGACGGCTCGCGATCGGCCCCGACGAGATGCTGTACGCGACCACCGGTGATGCCGGGGATCCGCAGAGCGCGCAGGACCTCGACTCCCTCGCAGGGAAGATCCTGCGCATCGCGCCCGACGGATCGGTGCCGACGGACGGTCCCTTCTCCGGCTCGCCCGTGGTCAGCTACGGCCACCGCAACCCGCAGGGGATCGCCTGGACCGAGGACGGGCAGCTGGTCGCCAGCGAGTTCGGCCAGAACACCTGGGACGAGCTGAACCTCATCGACCCCGGGGCGGACTTCGGCTGGCCCGACATCGAGGGCATCGCCGAACAGGGCGAGCAGGAGGAACAGGACGGGCAGGACGGCCCGGTGGACCCGATCCTGCAGTGGCCGCCCGCTGATGCGAGCCCCAGCGGCATCGCGATCGTGGGCGGGATCGCGTACGTCGCGTGCCTGCGCGGCGAGCGGCTGCGCGTGGTCCCGCTCGATGCGCCGGAGACGCAGTCCGAGCTGCTGGTGGGGGAGTTCGGCCGACTGCGCGATGCGGTGGTCGCCCCCGACGGCTCCCTGTGGGTGCTCACGAACACCACCGACGGCCGCGGAGACCCGCCTCCGGACGGCGACCGCGTGCTGCGGCTCGAGATGGCCGACGGATGACGGTCGGTTCGGGCTGATGGACGGCCCGGGCCGATGATCGGCTCGCGACGACGCACGGCGAGAACGCCGCGGAGAGTATGATTCGTTTCATCTGGCGAAGGATCTGCTCCGTCGACCGGAGGGGGCGTGATGGACCGCAGACGTGCCGGCGCCGCCCCGCGGTCGGTCCGGCAGTGGAACGAGTTCACGATCGTCGATGCCCTCCGGAGCCACGGGCCCCAGCGCATCGCCCAGCTCATGGACGAGACCGGGCTCTCCCACGCGAGCATCAGCGAAGTGCTGCGCGTCGTGATCGAGAAGGGCTGGGTCGCGGCGGGAGAGTCCCCGCGCGCCGCCCGCGGCCGACCGCCCCAGCAGTACCGGGCCGTGGTGCCCGAAGGGTGGGTGATCGGGCTCGACGTGGGCCCGCACATGGTGCGCGCCGCCCGGCTCGATCTCGAAGGCAGGGTGGTCCATCAGACCTCGAGGAGGGTCGACTGCAGCGCCCCGGGGTCCGTGCTCGGCACGGTCGGCGAGGTCATGGCCAGCTGCGGGCTCGGTCCGGAGGCCATCTGGCTCACCACGATCAGCGTGAGCGCGACGATCGGCGAGGACGGGCTGGTGGAGCGCTCGGTGTCGATGCCGAGCTGGGAGGGCGAACGGATCACCGAGCTGTTCGGGCCGTACCTGCCGAGCCCGGCCCTGGTCACCAACGACACCCTCGCCGCGAGCTGGGCCGAGTTCACCGTCGGGGCCGCGGCCGACGTGCAGGACATGCTGCTGGTGCGGCTGGGGCGGCGCCCCTCGCTGAGCCTGATCCTCGGAGGGGAGCCGCGGCTCGGACACCACCATGCCGCCGGCGACCTCTCCGCCAATCCGCTGCTGCCGGCGGAGCAGGAGATGAGCTGGCTCGCGCCGTACCGAGGGCGGGAGGACCCGCTGGGGGACGCGGTGCGCGCCGCGGTCGAGGGCGACCCCTGCGTCCGCTCCGGCGCTCGGGACTACGTCCTCGAGCTCGCTCCGGCCCTGGCGCTCGCCGCGAGCGTCGTGGACCCGGAGGTGCTCGTGATCAGCGGGGCGCTCTCGGCGCTGGCCCCCTACTTCCTGCCCGATCTGGTCGACTTCCTGGGCCGACATTTCCAGGAGGCTCCGGAGGTGCGGATCTCCCCGCTGGACCAGCACGACAGCGCCCTCGGCGGTGCCCACCTCGCGATCCGGCGCATCACCGGCACGCTCGCCGATTCGCACGACGGACTGCGCCCCTTCACGCGCGAGGCGTTCTTCGCCCACTGCGCCCTGTGAGCTCGGCCTGCCCTGCGAGTCCCAGCGCGCTGTGCACTCCGCCGTCTCCGACAGCTCGGCCCTCACCGGCCCTCACCGGGCCGCGCGAGCCTCAGCGCCGCCAGAAGAAGCAGTGCTCCACACCGCTGGCGGCGGTGACCTTCTCGAGCTCGAAGCGGTCCGCGAGGTCCTCGGGACGTTCCCACAGCCGCAGGCCGCTGCCGTACTCCACCGGCGCGATCGCCACGTGCATCTCGTCGACGAGGTCGGCGTCGAGGAACTCGCGCACCGTGGTGACGCCGCCTCCGATGCGCACGTCCTGACCGTCGGCCAGGTCGAGGGCGCGGGCGAGGGCCTGCGCCGGAGCGGCGTCGAGGAAGTGGAAGGTGGTCTCGCCGACGGTGAGCGGCGGTCGCTCGTGATGGGTGAGGACCACGACCGGGGTGCGGAACGGCGGCTCCTCGCCCCACCAGCCCCGCCATCCGTCCTCCGGCCAGGGCCCGCGCTGCGGCCCGAACTTGTTCCGGCCCATGATCTCCGCGCCGATGCCGTGGGCGAAGTCGCGGGTCAGGTAGTCCTCGACGCCGCGGGAGCCGCCGGGATCCGTGCGTTGGGGCCAGCTGGCCGTCGCCCCCGCCCAGGAGAACAGGGCCCCGGGGTCGACGTCCCCGCCGAAGGGGTTCTCGAGGGTCTGGTCCTCGCCGGCGGCGATGCCGTCGCGGGAGACGCCGAAGTTCTGGACGCGCACGCGCTGCGTCATGGGGAGTCCTCTCGGAGCAGTCGGGATGCCCATGGTGCGCCCTGCTTCCCGCGCTGTCACCCCTGCGGGGCCCGGACGCGCACGTGCCGGAGACACTGCTGCCGGACTCTCTGCTGCTGGGCTCGCTGCTGCCGGACACACCGATGGCGGCCCCATCAGGTGGAGCCGCCATCGGGAACGGCAGGAGCGTCGGGCCGTGGCCCGGCGCAGGTCAGTCCCGCTTGTCCTTGTTGCCGAGCAGGCCGTCGACCGCGCCCTTGACGGAGTCGCGGGCATCCTGGAGCTTGTCCTTGGCATCGGCCTTGCCCTGCTGGGTCCGGCCCTCCGCCTCGGTCTGCTTGTCGCCGGTGACCTTGCCGAGGCCTTCCTTGGCCTGGCCGCCCAGCTTGTCCTTCGTGTTCTCGAACTTCTCGTCGGTGCTCATCGAATACCTCCTGGGTCGAGGGTCCGCAGGGGATCCCATGCGGTGCATCGAGTGTAGATCGATCGGATCAGGAGCGCCCGACCCCCTGGTCGGAGCGCCGGACGCGCGCCTCGACGACCGCCGGCGCGCGGTTCAGACCTGCTGCGCCGTCAGCGGGATCCGGCCGCCGGCGAGGACCATGTCCACCTGCCGCGTCGAGAGCCGATGCACGAGCGGCACCTCGCGTCCGCCGATCGTGGCGCCGAGCGAGCGGCCTGCCCGCAGCGCCTCGTGCACGCCCTCGAGCACCACCTCGTCCCCGACGCCGATCGGGGCGAGATCGGAGGGGTCCTCGAACTCGAGCGGCAGGATCCCGAAGTTCGCGAGGTTCTGCCAGTGGATCCGGGCGAAGCTCACCGCGATCACGGCCTGCAGCCCCAGATAGCGCGGCGCGATCACCGCGTGTTCGCGCGAGGAGCCCTGGCCGTAGTTCCTCCCGGCCACCACCACGTGCCCACCCTCGGCCTCCCGGGCCCGCCTCGGGTACTCGGGGTCGATGCGGGTGAAGGCGAAGTCGGCGATCCGCGGGATGTTGGAGCGGAACGGCAGCACCTGCGAGCCGGCCGGCAGGATCTCGTCGGTGGAGACGTCGTCCTCCATGGCCAGCAGCACCGGCGCCGTGAGGCGGTCGGGGACCGGGGTGAAATCCGGCAGGGAGGAGATGTTCGGCCCCTTGACCAGCTCGACGGAGAGCGCCTCCTCCTCGGGCAGCGGCGGGACCAGCATGTCCTGGATCCGCGCATAGCGCTCGGGCAGCGTCGGCCGCGGGTACACCAGGTCGTGGCTGTCCTCGAGGCGTCGCGGATCGGTGATCCGCCCGGTGAGGGCGGCCGCCGCCGCGGTCTCGGGGGAGCACAGCCACACCGCGTCCTCCTCGGTGCCGGAACGGCCGGGGAAGTTGCGGGGCATGGTGCGCAGGGAGTTGCGGCCGCTGGCCGGGGCCTGGCCCATCCCGATGCAGCCCATGCAGCCCGACTGGTGGATCCGCGCCCCGGCGGCGACCAGCGATCCGAGCCAGCCGCCGGTGATGAGGTCCGCGAGCACCTCGCGCGAGGTGGGATTGATGTCCACCGACACCCGTGAGTCGGACTGGCGGCCGTCGAGGATCTCGGCGACCACCGCGAAGTCCCGCAGGCCCGGATTCGCCGAGGAGCCGACGACCACCTGGCTCACGCTCTCCCCGGCGACCTCGGCCACCGGCACCACCTTGCCGGGGGAGGAGGGACGTGCGATGAGCGGCTCGAGCTCGGAGAGCTCGATGTGCTCGGCGAGGTCGTAGTCCGCGCCCTCGTCGGCCTCCCACCGCTCGAACTGCTCGCCCCGCCCGACGGCGTCGAGGTAGTCGCGGGCGGCGTCGTCGGCCGGGAACACGGTCGCGGTCGCTCCCAGCTCGGCGCCCATGTTCGCGATGACGTGACGGTCCATCGCATCGAGCTGCGCGAGCCCCGGCCCGTGGTACTCGATGATGCGGCCCACGCCGCCGCTGACGCCGTGACGACGCAGCATCTCGAGGACCACGTCCTTGGCGCTGACCCAGTCCGGCAGCGTGCCGGTGAGCTCCACGCCCCAGATCTCCGGCACCGTCACGTACAGCGGCTGGCCGGCCATCGCCATCGCGACCTCCAGCCCGCCCACGCCGATCGCCAGCATCCCCAGCGCCCCGGCCGCGCAGGTGTGCGAGTCGGACCCGATCAGCAGCGCGCCGGGACGGCCGAAGTGCGCCTGATGGACCGGGTGGGAGACGCCGTTGCCCGCCTTGGAGAACCACAGCCCGAAGCGCTCGGCCGCGGACTGCAGGAACAGGTGGTCGTCGGGGTTCTTCTCGTCGGTCTGCAGCAGGTTGTGGTCCACGTACTGCACCGACAGCTCGGTGCGGACCCGGTCCAGCCCCATCGCTTCCAGCTCGAGCATCACCATGGTGCCGGTGGCGTCCTGGGTGAGGGTCTGGTCCACCCGCAGCCCGATCTCGGAGCCCGGGTCGAGCGCTCCTTCGACGAGATGGTCGGCGATGAGCTTCTGGGCGACGTTGCGGGGCATGACGCTGTCCTCCTCATGGGGCGGATCACCGACGGGGCCCGTCGGCGGACCTGCCTCCACCGTACGCGTTCGCCGGGCGCGCGTCAGCGGGAGCGGCTCCTCGTCGAGCCGACGCGCGGCGCCGCCGCCGTGCGCGGGGGAGCAGCGCTCCCCGGAGGGATGAGAGACTACGGAGCACGGACGAGCAGGGACGAGAGGTGCTCGTCGCGGGACCGCTCCGGCCCCCGCCTCCGACCGGTGCCGGGGACGCGCACGACGCACGCCCTGGGAGCCCCGATGTCCATGGTCAGCTGGATCGAGAACGGCTCCGAGCGCACCGCGTCCTGGCGTTCCGAGAACGGTGCCCCGGCACCCGACCGGATCGAGATCGTCGACGATGCCGTCACCGCGAACGCCGCGCTGCGGCGCCTGCGCGGAGGGGCCGGGCTGCTGTGGCGCGGCGACTTCCACAACGCCCGACAGCTGCTCAAAGCGGTCTCCCGCCGGATCGACCACCGCGCCATCCCCGCGAACCTCGACATCGCCGCTCTCTTCCGCGCCCACCGTGCCGAGCGTGCCGAGCGCGCCCTCGTTCTCGGGCGGATCCTCGTGCTGATCGAGCCCGGGCCCCGCCTCGCCCTGAGCCGCGCGCCCGTCGTGGCGGAGGCGTGCCGGGAGGCGTACGGAGAGATCCAGGAGCCGACGCTGGTCGCGCTGACCGAGCTGCAGGGGGTGCTCAGCGCCCATCAGTGGCATGTGCGGGGTGTGCCCGTGCCGGCGCTCGGCGCCCGCATCCACCCTCGTCACAGCGTGTTCTCGCCGTCGCGGTCCGAGTACGTCGACCTCGTCGCGCGGGCTGCCCTGCCCGAGACCGCCGGGGGAGTGGACGCAGTGGATCTCGGCACCGGCACCGGCGTCCTGGCCGCAGTCCTCGCCCGCCGCGGTGCCGTCCGGGTGGTCGCCACGGACATCAACCCGCGCGCCGTCGACTCCGCCCGGGAGAACATGCAGCGGCTCGGGCTCGAGGATCGCGTCAGCGTGCTGGAGGCCGATCTCTTCCCGCCGGGCCGAGCGGATCTGGTGGTCTGCAATCCGCCGTGGCTGCCCGGGGAGCCCACCTCCCGGCTCGAGCTGGGCATCTACGACGACCGTTCCGACATGCTGCGCCGCTTCCTCGACGGGCTCGGCGAGCACCTCACCCCTGGGGGCGAGGGATGGCTCGTGCTCTCCGATCTCGCGGAGCATCTGGGGCTGCGCGGCCGTGAGGAGCTGCTGGGCATGATCCGTCGGGCCGGGCTCGAGGTCATCGGCACCGAGTCGACCTCTCCGCGCCACCCGCGGGCCGCGGACCCGCACGACCTGCTGCATGCCGCGCGGTCGCAGGAGGTCACCACGCTCTGGCGGCTGCGCCCGCTGCCGGGCGGGACGATCGCGACCTGACCCGCGGCGGTGCGGCCGCGGGGCGCCGGACCGCGGGATTTCGGGTCGCGGGGTGCCCGGCTGCGGGTGCCGGGACGCGGGGCGCCGGGTCGCGGGGCCGGGCCGCGGGATGCCGACTCCTGGGCACCGGCTTGCGTCCCGCGCCTCAGCATGTACTCTCTCCGGCATGCAGCACCGTTGGTTTACCTATGCGATGTCGGCCCTGGAGGGGCCGGCGACCGTGTAGCGTCTCCAACTCTCCAGAGCCGACAAGGGCAGAGCACACGCTCTGCCCTTCGCCATTTCCCGGCGGGCTCTGCAGCGGGTCCGCCCCACCCGGAGGACAGGACCCATGACACTTCTCGCCGCAGCCCCCACCAGCGCCCCCGATCGGCACATCGCGAGCTACACGCCGCTGCCCACCCCCGCGGAGCTGGTCGCCGACCTCCCGCTCGAGCCCGAGCACGCCGAGCTCGTCGGCCGCTCCCGCGACGCCGTCCGTGCCGTGCTCCGGGGCACCGACGACCGCCTGCTGGTCGTCGTCGGCCCCTGCTCGATCCACGACCCCGCCGCAGGGCTCGACTACGCGCGCCGGCTCGCCGATGCCCAGGCCGAGCTGGGCGAGGACCTTCTGCTGGTGATGCGCACCTACTTCGAGAAGCCGCGCACCACCGTGGGCTGGAAGGGCCTGATCAACGACCCGCACCTGGACGGCTCCCACGACATCGCGGCCGGCCTGCATCGCGCCCGTGCCTTCCTGCGCGAGGTCACCGCGCTCGGCCTGCCCTGCGCCACCGAGTTCCTCGAGCCGATCAGCCCGCAGTACATCGCGGACCTCATCAGCTGGGGCGCGATCGGGGCCCGCACGGCCGAGTCGCAGATCCATCGCCAGCTCGCCTCCGGCCTGTCCATGCCGGTCGGGGTCAAGAACGGCACCGACGGCGGGCTCCAGGTGGCGCTCGACGCGATCCGCTCCGCCTCCGCCCCGCAGTCCTTCCTCGGGATCGGGGCCGACGGGCGGGCGAGCCTGGTCTCGACCACCGGCAACCCCGACGGCTCGCTGATCCTGCGCGGCGGGGCCGACGGACCGAACTGGGGGCCGGGCCCGGTCCGCGCCGCCGCCGAGCGGCTCGCGGCCCAGGGCCTGCCGGCGCGCCTGGTGATCGACGCCAGCCACGGCAACAGCGGCAAGGACCACGTGCGTCAGGCCGAGGTCGCCGCGATGCTCGGCACCCAGGTCGCGGTGGACGGCGGGGCGATCGCCGGGGTCATGCTCGAGAGCAACCTGGTCGGCGGCGCGCAGGCGCTCGACGTCGACGCCGGTCCCGCCTCCCTGGTGCGCGGCCAGTCGGTCACCGACGCGTGCATGGACTGGGAGACCACCGGCTCGGTGCTGCGCGCGCTCGCCGACGGGTCACGTCGCCGCCGCGCGAGCGCGACCGGGCGCTGACGGGGACCGCGTTCCCCGTGCGTGTTCCCTCGTCGAGGTCGCCTGGGCGTCTTCCTGGGTCGAGGTGGCCCGGGCACCTTCCTGGGTCGAGGTGGCCCGGGCACCTTCCTAGGTCGAGGTCGCCTGATGTGTCGGAATGGAGGCCGGATTCCGACACGTCAGAAGACGTGGCCGCGGTGTCGGACGACGTGGCGTGGTGCTGCCGGGCGATTCAGCTCGCGTTCTCCGGCACGCGGGCCCACCTCGCGGGTCTCGCCTCGCCCCGCGAGCGGCACCTCACCCCGCGAGCCTCGCCTCACCCCGCGAGCCTCGCCTCGCCCCGGGAGCCGCACCTCACCTCGCGAGTCTCACCCTGCTCGGCGGAGGGTGCGCTGGATCGTCTCGCGCACCCGGCCGGCCATGCCGGGGCCGTCGACCGCGGCGCGGCCGTCGACCTGGAGCGGGATGAACTCAGGCCAGTTCGGTCCGAAGTTCAGCAGTCGCTGCAGGTCGGGTGCGGGATCGACCGTGACCCCGGACTGCTGCTCGTAGTCGTCGAGGAACCGCATCGCGGCGTCGGCGGAGAACAGCACGGCGAGGTTCAGCCGGCAGTGGCCCACGTCGAGGCCGCGGTCGGCGAGGCCGACGGTGGGCCAGTCCACCACCGCGGAGATCTCCCCTCCCTGCCACAGCACGTTGAAGTGCTGGTAGTCGCCGTGGCAGAGCACGGCGCGGGCGGGATCGGGGGCGCGCGCGGCGAGCTCGAGGGACGCACGCACGAGACCGGCGTCAGCGGCGTGAACGCTCGCCGCGTCCCGACGGAGCCCGGCCGCCTTCGCGTCCCCGGCCTCGATCTTCCCCGGATCGGCCGCTTCGGACTCCCCGGCCTCGATCTTCCCCGCCCCGGCCGCCTCGGCCTCCCCGGCCTCCCGGGACTCGCCCGCCTCGTCGCCCGGGGCGAGCCAGCCGAGGTCGCTCGAGGCCCACAGCTCGCAGGGGCCGAGCGGAGGCGCCGGCACCGCGTGGATCCGCGCCAGCATCGCGGCGAGCTCTCGCACCCACGCGCGCAGGTCCGGCGGGTCGAGCTCCACGGCGCCGGGCAGGAAGGTGGTCACCGTCGTGGGTCGCCCCGACAGGGTCCCGTCGGGATCCGCGGCCACCAGGGAAGGCAACGGGAGGTCTGCGCCGGCCAGCGCGCGCAGCCCGTCGGCCTCCCGGCGCACCATCTCGCGCCGCCAGTCCTCGTCCCCGGACCAGCGACGCACCACCACGTCGGGCCCGCCGTCGGCCCGTCGCACATGCAGCATCTGACCGGTGATGCCGCCGATCAGGGGCCGCACCAGCGCCACCTCACCGAGGAGGGGCCGGAGCCAGGCCAGCAGTGCCGGGTCCAGGCCGGTCGGGTCCGCGGTGGTGGGCATGGGGTGAGGCTGTCAGGGGCGGGCGCCCGGCTCAAGCGGATTCCACGGCCGGTGGAGAGCATGGGCGCAGATCGCAGGGACCACGGATACGGTCGACAGGGAGTGCGGAGGATCCGAGAGGTCCGCGGGAATAGAGCCGGGGCCGGCGTCGTTGACCTCTGCCCTGCGCCCGGCCCGGCGCGCCCCGTCGATCCAGGAGCAGCCATCACCGCACGCCCCACCATCCCCGCACGCCCCACCATCCCCGCACGCCCCACCATCCCCGCACGCCCCGCCGCCGCAGCGACCCTGCCCACTCTCGCCGAGCAGGCCCAGCGCCTGATCGACCTCGGCCTCCCTGCACTCGCCGGACTCACGGAGGACGTGCTGCGCACCGCCGCCGAGACCTTCGGCGCGGAGCGCACCGACGCTCTGCTCGCGATCGGCCCGGCCCTCGCCCCGCCGTCGGCCCTCGCGCCGCTGATGCGCCGCGGGCCGATGCTCGGCTTCGTGGTCGAGGACATGACCGACGTGGACGCCTTCGCGCCCACCGGGGTCGAGGTCCCCGACGGGCCGTTCTACCTGGTCGAAGGGCTCGACAGGGGCGACGCGCACGAGAACGCCTCGCCCGCCGAGGCGCTCGAGCAGATCACCGGCCGGGAGCGCACACCGCTGCTGCTCACCGAAGGGCTGCACTGGGTGCTGCAGCAGCCGGAGATCCTCGAGCGGGGCCACTGCTTCATGACCATCGGCTCCCGCCTCAGGAAGGCGAACGGGCGGCTGGACTCCCGCACCGCGGCGCTGTGGATCTCGAACGGCACCGGCCGCGACGGGAAGGAGCGCAAGGACGCCCCGAAGCTCGGCTGGTGCTGGTGGAACAACCGCCACACCTGGCTCGGCATCGCCTCCGCCGCGGCGCGCACAGGGGCCTGACGGGCCCCGGGTCAGGAGTCGAGGTCGTGCCGCACGCCGTGGACGATCGTCACGACCAGGAAGATCAGGATCGCCGGCGCGAGGTTCACGGTGACGTCCACGAACGGCCGCTGGAAGATCGCCGCCACGATCGTCACGACGATGGCGACCGCCACCAGGTAGAGCGAGAGGACGAGCGCAAGGTACTTCGCACGATCAGGCATGTCCGCTCCTCCCCACCTGGTGTCGTCGCGAGTCGGTTCCGGGATCACGGGTGCTTGGCGTTCCGCAGCGGCGCCAGCTGCGCCGCCGTCAGGCCCGCTGCCGAGAGCGACGCCGCGATCTTGGTCCGGTACTTCCAGATCAGCACGGCCAGCTTCGTCACCGCCCACTGGGCGCCGGGGATGCCGACGCATCCGACCATCACCTCGGCCAGGCGCGACGCGGCGTTGTTCGCGGTCGCGTTCCCGTCGCGGAACACCCATGCCGCGGACAAGGCGCAGCCGATCAGGGTCTTGACGCCGATGGCCACGATCGGGAGGGCGGCCGGTGACACGGTGTCGCCGTCCCGTTCGCTCTGGATGCCCTGCGCGACGCCCTCGAGATCCGCGTCCGACGTCGCCCCCAGCTCGTCCATGGCGGCATAGAGATCCTCGTCGGTCTCGATGCCGTTGTCCTCTGCGTTGGCGCAGTCGGTGCAGTCGGCGCCGGAGCTCGTCGCCGAAGTACGGGTCTCCGCCGATGCGGGAGCCGCGAGCGCGGTCCCGATCAGTGCGGCCGGAAGTGTGGTCATCAGTGCGCGACGCTTCATGGTCTCGTTTCCCTCCGAAGAGTTGACGGATCATCCTGTGTGCCTCGTCACGCTGACATCCGTCGGCTCCGACTGTCAAAACCAGGAGGAACGACGGCGCCTTCCTCGCGCGGTCCCGCACGCCTCGGTCGGTGCGGACCACGGAGGGTCCGTGGGTCGCTCAGCGTTCGTGCCCGCGGAAGTCCCAGCGCGAGAGGTCCTGCTCCAGCGGGTCCGGTCTGCGCCGAGGAGGGCCCTCCTCGGTGATCCGCAGCGACAGGATCCGGTCGGTGAGGAACCCGCGCACCCCGCCACGCAGCCGGCACCACCCCACCAGGATCCAGCCGCCGCGCACCGTGATCAGCCCCAGCGGCTCCACGGCGGGGCGGGTGTGCTCACCGGGCTCGTGCGAGGAGCACTCGAGCTCGAGGACCCGCGGCGCATCGAGCGCCTCGCGCACCGCCGCGGCGACATCCGGGTCCGTCGGCCCCTCCGGGGCCATAGTGGCAACGCGGGCGGCGAGGGAGCGAGCCCGATCCCGCCGCTCGGGCGGCATGGCGACCAGCACCTTGTCCATCGCACGGCGGGCGTCCTCGGCGAAGGGCGAGCCCATCATGATGCTCGGACCGGCCGCGACGGCCGTCGCCTCCTGGGTCGTGAACGCCAGCGGGGGCAGGGGGACAGGCGCGGGGAACTGTCCCGGAAACCCCCGACACACCGCTGTCGCCGGATGGCCCGAGGACAAGGAACGCAAAGACGCCCCGAAGCTCGGCTGGTGCTGGTGGAACAACCGCCACACCTGGATCGGCATCGCCTCCGCCGCCGCCCGCAGCGGGGCCTGACCGAAGGGGCCGGCGCCGGCGCGGAGCATCCGCTCCCTGGAGCATCGCGACCGTCCCCGGTACGGTCCCGTCATGTGCTCGCTCTCCGATCCCACCGGGCGGGAGGAGTGCGAGTCCGCGATGGTCACCGTCCCACTCGACGCGCTGGAGAGACCGCCCGTCGGGCACCGCCGCCTCCACCGCAGCGCGGTCCTCCTGGGCACGGACTACGAGCGCGCGCGGGCGGAGCTGCTGTCCTGGGCGGTGCACCGCCGCGCCGGTCTGCAGGTCCGGGCCACGCGCACGCCGCTCGAGGAGGGGACCGAGGTGCGGCTGCGCCTGGGTGTCGGTCCGCTGTCGGTCCTCGCCCCCTGCCGGGTCCTGTGGGTGGTCGACGAACCGGACCGTGCCGGCTTCGCCTACGGCACCCTGCCCGGACACCCCGAGTCCGGCATCGAGCAGTTCACTGTGTCCCGCAGCGGGAACGGGACGGTGCGCTTCCACCTCGACGCGGTCTCCAGGCCTGCCACCTGGTACGCGCGGCTGGGCGGACCCGTCGCACGACTCGTCCAGGAGGTCCTCACCCGGCGCTATCTCCGTGCGCTCTCGTCCGCCGAGGTCGAGCCGAGGACGACGTGACCAACGCGCAGCTCGGCCCGGACGTCACGGCCGCGGGGCGCGTTCACCGTCGGCTCAGCGCACCGGCTCCGTGGACCGCGCGCCGGCTCAGTGGACGGAGAAGCCGCCGTCCACCGCGATCGACTGCCCGGTGACGTAGGCCGAGCCCGGTCCGGCGAGGAACACCGCGGCGCCCGCGAAGTCCTCGGGCAGCCCGTTCCGGCCGACGAGGGTCCGCGCGGCGAGGGCGTCCACGCGTGCGGGATCGGAGCTCAGTCGCCGGTTCAGGGGCGTGGGCACGAAGCCCGGGATCAGCACGTTCGCCGTGACCCCCTGTGAGGACCAGGCCTCCGCCTGCACCCGGGCGAGTCCTTCCACGGCGGCCTTCGAGACGCCGTACGCGCCGCTGTCCCCGAAGGGTCGGTGCGCCTGCTGCGAGCTGATGTGGATCAGGCGCCCGAAGCCGCGCTCCGCCATCCCGGGGGCGAGCCGCTGGCCGAGCACGAAGGGGGCCTCGAGGTTCACGGCCATGGTCGCGTCCCAGGTGGGCTCGTCCAGCTCCGGCATCGGCGGCCGCAGGTTGATCCCCGCACAGCTCACCAGGATGTCGACCGCCCCGGCGGCGTCGGCCAGGGCGTGGGCGCCGGCGCGGGTGGAGAGATCGGCCTGCAGGCCCTCGGCGGTGCCGCCGTCGGCCCGGATCGCCGCGACGGCCTCGTCGATCGCGCCCGGCGTGCGGGCTGCGACCAGCACGCGCGCTCCCGCCCCGGCGAGGGCATCGGCGATCCCGCGGCCGATCCCGGAACTGCCGCCGGTGACCAGGGCGGTGCGTCCGTCCAGACCGAACAGGGAGTCGAGGGTGGTCGAGGAGCTCATCGCCGAAGCGTAGCGACCCCTCGCCTCAGCCGGTGCGGACCACGGTCAGGGGGCCCTCGTCCTCCGTCGGCGCCTGGAAGTGGTCGTAGTACCTCTCCGCGAGCGCCGGCGGCAGGCGGAAGTCGTCGCCGTGCTCCGCGGCCCGCGCCTCGATCCGGGCCAGCGCGGTGGACCTCTCGGCGACGACCTGCACGATCTCCGGCACGACGCCCGACGGGGCGAGCAGCGCCCGCCACCGGTCCCGCATCTCCCGGGACCAGAAGGACAGGTCGAGCACGACGTCCCGGCCCTCGTCCACGCAGGCCAGCAGGCGCTGCTCGAGGTCGGCGGCGATCGCGGTCCGCACCTCCTCGGGCAGCGGCATGGTGCGGTGCCCGCGCGCCCAGGCCTCGGTGTCCATCGACAGCCTCACCATGCCCTCGGTCTCCAGGCGGCGCGCGACGGTCGACTTCCCGGATCCCGCCGGCCCGCACATGAAGATCACCCTGACCATCCGATCAGCGTAGGGGAGGGGCCGATCAGCGTAGGGGAGGGGCGCCGGGAACGCCCGCGAGATACTGGGGGCGGGCGAGGCCGCCGCCGCGGGCCCCTCGCCTGCCGCCGCTTCCGAGGAGACCTCCATGAACATCACCCTGATCCGCTCGAGCGCCCTCTCCGACGTCGCCCAGTACGCCTACGCCGCGACCGCTCCCGCGAACTCGCGGCTGATCGTGCTGGCCGGGTCCTGCCCGCTCGAGGCCGACGGCTCCACCCATGCCCCGGGCGACTACGCCGCGCAGGCCGCGAAGTGCCTCGAGAACATGACCACGGCCCTGGCCGATGCCGGAGCCCGCGTCGAGGACGTGCTCTCCACGCGGGTCTCCGTCGCCACCACCGATCAGCGGGACCTGGTCACCGCCTGGAACGTGGTGCGCGAGAGGTTCGGGAAGCACGACGTGCCCAGCACCCTCGTGGGCGTCACCGTTCTCGGGTACGACGACCAGCTGGTGGAGATCGAGGCGATCGCCGCCGTCATCGACTGACGGGCGGGACTGCCTGACCTGCGACGGTGACCGCATCGTGACCGTCGCCGCGGCAGGGCGCGCCCGCCTCGGGGAGGGCTCTCCTCTACGATGCGAGGATCGCGCCCGACGAGGACCCGATGGGAGCGCGGCCACTGTCGGCCGTCGCTCCGGTCACCTGGTGGGGTGACGTGCTCCCGCCCCCCGACCGAAGGACAGTTCCATGAACTCCCTGGTCCTCGCCGTCGTCGGCGTCACCATGATGGTGGCCGGCTACCTCCTCTACTCCCGGTTCCTGGGCCGTCGCGTCTACCGGCTCAGCGCCTCCTTCCGCACCCCCGCCCATGAGCTGAAGGACGGGGTCGACTTCGTCCCCACCAACAAGTTCATCCTCTGGGGCCACCACTTCACCTCGGTCGCGGGAGCCGCCCCCATCGTCGGCCCCGCGGTCGCCGTGATCTGGGGCTGGCTGCCCGCCTTCCTCTGGGTCACCCTCGGCACCGTCTTCTTCGCCGGCATGCACGACCTCGGCGCGCTGTGGGCCTCGGTCCGCAACCGCGGCCAGTCCATCGGCACCTTGTCCGAGCGCTACATCGGCAAGCGCGGCAGCCGCCTGTTCCTGGTGGTCATCTTCCTGCTGCTGCTCATGGTCAACACCGTGTTCGCGGTGGTCATCGCCGGTCTGCTGGTGACCACCCCCACGGCCGTGATCCCCACCTGGGGCGCGCTCGTGGTCGCGGTGCTCATCGGGCAGGCGATCTACCGCCTGAAGTGGAACCTCCCGATCGTCTCCGCGGTGGGCGTGATCGCCCTGTACGCGCTGATCCTGCTCGGCGATGCAGTGCCCATCGTGCTGCCGGAGAACATCCTCGGCATCGGTGCCGAGCCGTTCTGGATCCTGGTGCTGTTCATCTACGCCGCGATCGCCTCGGTGCTGCCGGTGTGGGTGCTGCTGCAGCCGCGCGACTACATCAACGGCCTGCAGCTGTTCATCGGCCTGGGCCTGCTCTACGGTGCGGTGCTGATCTTCCATCCGCAGGTGGTCGCCCCCGCGGTGAACGCGAACGTCCCCGAGGGCACTCCCGGCATCATGCCGCTGCTGTTCGTGACGATCGCCTGCGGAGCCATCTCCGGCTTCCACGGCATCGTCTCCTCGGGCACCTCCTCCAAGCAGCTCGACAAGGAGACCGACGCCCGCTTCGTCGGCTACTTCGGAGCGGTGGGCGAGGGGCTGCTGGCACTCGGCGCGATCATCGCGACCACCGCCGGCTACCGCACCCTGGCGGACTGGGAGGCGGTGTACACGGCGTTCAACGAGGGCGGCGTCGCGGCCTTCGTCGAGGGCGGCGGAGCGATCCTGAACTCCGGCCTGGGCATCCCCACCTCGCTGTCCGCGACCATCCTCGCCACCATGGCGGTGCTGTTCGCCGCCACCACCATGGACACCGGGGTGCGCCTGCAGCGCTTCGTGGTCCAGGAGATCGGGCAGATCGTGGGCCTGCGGCTCGGCACCGCCGTCGCCACGCTCGTGGTGCTGGCGGTGTGCCTGGCCCTGGCCTTCGGGGCGGGCGCCGGCGGCACCGGCGGCATGGTGATCTGGCCGCTGTTCGGCACCACCAACCAGATCCTGGCCGGGCTGACCCTGTCGATCCTCGCGGTGATGCTGATGCGCAAGCGCCGCCCGGTGCTGCCGATCGCGATCCCGCTGCTGTTCGTGCTGTTCGTGAGCGTCTTCGCGCTGCTCGTGCAGATGGGCGACTTCTACTCGCAGGGCAACTGGCTGCTGCTGATCATGGACGTGATCATCCTGATCGCCGCGGTCTGGGTGATCGTCGAGTCCGCGATCGCCCTGAACCGGGCCCGCAGCGCGGAGCCGGACCCCGAGGACGAGGACGAGCTCGACTCCGTCGGCGCCGACGGGCGCCCGACGGAGTGAGACGGGCGGCCGACGGCGTGGGACGGGTGGCCGAGGGAGAGTCCGGCCCCGAGGGTCGTCCCGATGGTCGTGGTCCCGAGGGCCGTCGGCCCCTCGCGGAGCGCTGGCGGGCGCTGAGCGAGGGGCTGCGGGAGTTCTACGTCGCCCCCTACCGCCGCACCTTCGCCCGCGCCCAGCGGGACGAGGACGACCTGTTCCGGATGCTGGTGATGAGCGAGATGCTGGGCGTGCCGAACCCGGCCTCCTACTACACGGCCGAGCTGCTGCCCGTGCTCTACGACAGCTTCCACGACTGGCACCGACGGATGGGCATGGAGCGCTCCCCGCTGGAGGAGTACCGATGCTGCTGAGCCTCGCCGCACGGCGCCGTGTGCTGTTCCTGGGCGGCAAGGGCGGGGTCGGCAAGACCACCCTCGCCTCCGCGACCGCGCTCGCCGCCTCCCGGGAGGGCCGGCGCACCCTGCTGGTCTCGACCGATCCCGCCCACAACCTCGGGCACCTCTGGGACCGACGGATCGGGGACCGCGCCACCGCCCTCGATCCGACGACGGGCGGGCGGGGGACCGCGGGGCAGGGCCTCCTGCACGGGATCGAGATCGACCCCGACGCCACCACCGACCACCATCTGCAGGACGTCTCCCGCACGCTCAAGCGACTCATGCCCGCCGCCCTCGCGGGGGAGGTGGACAAGCACATGGAGCTCTCGCGCCGCTCGCCGGGAACTCACGAGGCGGCGGTGCTCGAGCGCATCACGGAGCTGGTCGAGCTCGGGCTGCGGGACTACGACCTGGTCGTCTTCGACACCGCCCCGACCGGGCACACCGCACGGCTGATGGCGCTGCCCGAGGTGATGACGGCGTGGACCGACGGTCTGCTGGCCCGGCGTGAGAGGTCCGAGAAGCTCGGCGCGGCGATGCGCGGGCTGGACGCGCCCGCGATCGTCGGCTCGGCCGCGCCGCGCGATCCGCTCGAGGAGCGCGACCAGGAGATCCGCTCCATCCTGCTGCGGCGCCGCGACCGGCTCGCCGGCCTGCGGGAGGTGCTCGTCGATGCCGGGACCTCGTCCTTCGCGATCGTGCTCGCCGCCGAGCGCCTGCCCGTGCTGGAGAGCATCGAGCTGCACGAGGAGCTCACCCGCACCGGTGTGGACGTGGGCGCCCTGGTGGTCAACAAGCGCATCCCGGCGGGGCGCGGCGAGTTCCTGGACCGCCGACGCGCCCTCGAGGACGAGCACCTCCGCACCCTCACCGCCGCCCTGCCGGACCTGCCGCTGCAGGAGGTCCCGCTGGGGGAGGAGGACGTGGTCGGGGCGGAGGCGATATCGCGGTTCGCCGCGGAGCTGCGCCGCGGGCAGCGCCGGAGCTGAGAACGCCGGTGCTGAGGGTGCCGGTGCCGAGAGCGCCGGTGCTGGGAGCGCCGGTGCTGGGAGCGCCGATGCTCGCGCCCCGGCTCACCCGGGCGGGAGTGACCCGGGCGGGAGCGCCTGCGCCCGGATCCCCGAGCGCCGCCGCATCGAGTAGGCGCGGGCGAGGCCGTGGCGCAGGGGCGTGCGCAGGAGGCCGCGCAGGAGGAGGTCGCGTGCCCGGGCGAGGGGGAGCGGCAGGGGGCGGCCCAGCGCCGTGTTCAGGTGCGCGAGACGCCCGGCGGCCCGGGCCGAGCGCAGGCGCGCCCGCTCGAGCTCGCGGAAACCCGGGGCCTGCTGCAGAGGGCATCTCAGCTCCCGGTGCACCGCATCCTCCAGCAGCGGGGCCAGGGCGAGCGCGTCCAGCCATCCCAGGGTCATGCCCTGCCCGCCGATCGGGCTGACCTCATGGGCGGCGTCGCCGATCAGCACCACCCGTCCCTCGACCATGCGCCGCGCGGTGCGCCGACCCACCCCGAACGCGCTGATCATGGTGTTCGTGCCCGGGTCGATCTGCGCACCGGTGCGGCGGCGGACCACCGCGGCCAGGTCCGCGGGAGTGCGGGCCGACGGGGCGGTCCCGGTGTGCGCGACCCAGCGGCGCACGGCCCCGGGGAGCGGGAACGACTCCACCACCCCGTCGGGTTCGAGGTGGATCCTCGCTCGCCCGTCGGCGCCCGGGTCGGCGAAGTCCCCCATGAGATACGTGTCCGGGTAGGTCGTGCGGCGCGCTCTGATCCCGGCCAGATCGCGGAGCATGCTGCGGGAGCCGTCGGCGCCGACCACGGCGCGCGCCCGCCATCGGACCGGACCCGCCTCGCCGGCGGCGCCGCGCGGTGCGGCCCTCCGGGCGGTCAGCGTCACGTCGCCCCCGTCGGCGTCGAGCCCGGTGACCTCGACCCCGCGATGCAGGGCCGCGGGCGCGAGCTCGGCGAGCCGCTCCTCGAGCAGCGCCTCGGTGCGGCTCTGCGGCAGGGAGAGCACGTAGGGCCGCTGCGGCCAGGCCCGTTCGAAGGTCACCTCGCCCAGCCGTCGACCGCGGCCGCGGGCCTCGCCGACGGCGATCGCGGCTCCCTCGGCGACGGCCGCCTCGTCCAGCCCCACGGCGCGCAGCGCCTCCAGCGCCGGCGGGTGCAGGCCGATCGCGCGAGAACGGGCCGACGGTGCCCGGCGCCGCTCGAGGACCACCACGTCCACCCCGCGCCGGGCGAGCAGGGCGGCCAGCAGCAGCCCGCACGGCCCGCCGCCCACGATCAGGACGTCGCAGCTGTTCCCTGCAGTGCGCCCCGACGCGCGCCGCGTGATGTGCCCCGTGGTGCGCCCCGTCATGCGCCGGGGGTCTCGTGCATCAGCAGGTTCCGCCACGGCCCCAGCTGCTCGACGCGCCACGGGGACGGTGCGAGCTCGCGCAGCTCGTCGGCCGTGCGGCTGCGGCGGATCGAGGTCAGCCCGTCCTCGCGGATGAACGAGCCCGGGAAGAAGGGCCGGGTGCCGATCGAGAACAGGGCATAGGCGGTGCGGCTGCGGGCGATGTCGCTGTGGATCACGCGCCGGCGGGCCAGGAGCTGCGAGTCGGACAGCAGCGCTGCGAGCTGCGGCTCGTCGAGGTGGTGGAGCAGATGGTTGGAGACCACCAGGTCCACCGAGCACCCCTCGGCGACCAGGTCGCCGCTGAGCGCCCGGCGGAAGGACAGTCCCGGCTCGGGAGGTCTGCGCTGTGCCCATGCGTGGGCACGGGGATCGGGGTCGATGCCGGTGATCTGCAGCCGGAAGCCGTCGCGGCGGGCCCAGCGGGTCAGGGCGCGGGTGAGGTCTCCGCCGCCGGAGCCGATGTCCAGCGCGGTGGTGGTCGTCCCGCGGCGCAGCAGCGGCCGCACATGACGACGGTAGGCGGTGCGCCAGCCGGCGACCAGGGCGTTGACGACCGGGAACTGCGCGTAGGTGCGCTCGAGCATCTGCCGGTCGCAGTCCGGGGCGTCCATCCGCTCGGCCGCGTGCCGGTCCCGGTGCTCGAGGGGCGGGAGGATCATGGCCTCGAGGTCGCTCCCGCGGAGGCCTCCGGGGCGCCCGCCGCCTCCGGCGCGCCGGCCGCCGTCGCCGCTGTCGCCGCTTCCGGCGCGCCGATCGTGGTCATCAGCCCCGTCTCCACGGTCAGGCCCGGCCCGAAGGCCATGCCGCACACCCGCTCCCGGGTGCCGGGGCGGGCCCGGTCCAGGATGTTCTTCAGGACGAACATGACGGTCGCGCTGGACATGTTCCCGTAGTCCCGCAGCGTCTCGCGGGCGGGCACCAGCTGCTGCTCGTCCAGGCCCAGCTTGGCCTCGACCTTGTCCAGGATGCTGCGGCCCCCGGGATGGATCGCCCACTGCTCGATGTCGCGGTACGACCTCCCGGTGAGGGACGGGTCGCGGGCCAGCAGCGGGGCCAGCGCCTCGACGATGTGCTCGTCGATGATGTGGGGGACGTAGGTGCCCAGCACCATCTCGAAGCCGTTGTCGCCGATGTTCCAGGCCATCGCCTCCTCGCCGACCGGGGTCAGCACCGTCTCGAAATGGTCCAGCTGCAGCAGCGGGGTGTCGGCGGGCTGGTCCCGGCCGGTCACGACCGCGGCGGCGGCCCCGTCGGCGAACAGGGAGGAGCCGACGATGGTGTCGGGATCGTTCGAGGTGCGCACGTGCAGGGTGCACAGCTCGACGCTGACCACCAGCACCACGGCCTCGGGATCGGCCCGGCAGATGGTCTGCGCCTGGCGCAGGGCGGGGAAGGCCGCATAGCAGCCCATGAACCCCAGGTGGTAGCGCTGCACCGAGGGCTTCAGGTCCAGGGCGCGCACGATCCGGTAGTCCGGGCCGGGGGCGAAGAAGCCGGTGCAGGAGACGGTGATGACGTGGGTGACGTCGGCCGCCTCGACCCCCTCCGCGGCGGCCAGGGCCTCCGTGGCGGAGCGGATGTACAGCTCCGTCGCCTCACGGGCGTAGACCCGGTTGCGGGCCCCGGTGGTGGGATTGAGGAACTGGCCGCTGGCCTGGTCGAAGAAGAGCGGCTCCTCGTCGGTCGGGGCGGCATCCCACTCGTCGACGGCGCTGTAGCGGCGCTCGATGCCGGAGGAGTCGAAGGAGGTGGACACCAGGCGTGAGCCGAGCCGGCTCAGATCGTCCTGGGCCAGGAAGACGTCCCGCAGCTCCTCCTGCGTCAGCTCGGTGCCGGGGACCGCGACTTCCAGGGATCTGATCGTGACCGTCATGGTTCATTGTCATCCATGGACCCTCCGGCACGACAGCCCCGGTACTCCTGCCCGCCGGAGGGCTTGACGGCACGACGGGGAGGAGCCGGTGGTGCGGCGGGCGGCCGCGCACGACGGGGCGCCCCCGGACCGTGCGGTCGGGGCCGGCGCGAGGCGCGGCCGGGCCGGGCGGCTCAGCGGGCCGGCTCGGCCTCCGCCGGGTGGGCGCGCAGGGTCACCGCGAGCGCCAGGCCGATCGTGCACATCACGCCGCCGACGGCGAACGCCCAGGTGGCGCCGTGGGCCTGGGCGACCTGCTCCGACGCCCCGGTCTGCGCCGAGACGACCGCGCCGAGGGTCAGCATCGCGATGAACACCGCGGTGCCGAGCGCCCCGGCCAGCTGCTGCAGGGTGTTGAGGATCGCCGAGCCGTGGCCGTACAGCGAGCGCGGCAGCGCACCGAGGGAGAGGGTCATCAGCGGGGTCATGACCATGGCCATGCCCAGCCCCAGCGGCACGTTCAGCGCGATGATCATGCCCGTGGTCGACTCGGCGTCGAGCAGGATCACCTCGAGCCAGCACACCAGCGCCATCAGCGCGATGCCGGGCACCACGATCGGGCGCGGGCCGAAGCGGTCGTAGAGCGCGCCGACGATGGGTCCCAGCAGGCCGGAGGCGGCGGCGCCCGGGAGCATGGTCAGGCCCACCTGCAGGGACGAGATGCCGAGCGCGCCGGTCATGTACAGCGGCAGCGCCACGACGGTGCCCAGCATGGTCGCGAAGCCCATCAGGATCACCAGCACGGAGACCGTGTAGGTGCGCACCGCCAGGGGCCGCAGGTCCAGCAGCGGCTCGTCGCCGCGGGCGAGCATGCGGAGCTGCCGGGCGGTGAACACGGCCAGGGAGAGCAGGCCCACAGCGGCCGCGAGCAGCGGAGCCAGGCGGCTGCTGCCGTCGACGATCGAGCTGATCGAGGCCAGTGCGTAGATGACGCCGCCGAAGCCGATCGCGGAGAGGACCACGGAGACGGTGTCGAGGCGCACCTTCTGCGGCTCGGTGTAGTTGCGGATGAAGAGCAGGCCGATCACCAGGGCGACGACGATGATCGGCAGCATCATCACGAACAGGTAGTGCCAGGACCAGCGCTCGAGGATGAACCCGGAGGTCGTCGGCCCCAACGCCGGGGCGGCCGAGATGACCACGCCCACCAGGCCCATCACCAGTCCGCGGGCCGTGATCGGCACCAGCGCCAGGACGGTGGTCATCAGCAGGGGCAGCACCATCGCGGTGCCGGCCGCCTGCACCACCCGGGCCGCCAGCAGCACGGGGAAGCTGGGGGCGACCACGGCGATCGCGGTGCCGGTCAGGAACAGCAGCATCGCGACGGTGAACACCGTGCGCACGGACAGCCGCTTCATGAGGAAGCCGGTGGTGGGGATGACCACGGCCATGGTGAGCATGAAGCCGGTCGAGAGCCACTGCGCGACGACCGCCGTGATCGACAGGTCGGCCATCAGCGTGGGCAGCGCGACGGAGAGCAGGGTCTCGTTGAGGATCATCACGAAGGCGGAGACCACCAGCACCGCGATGATCGGGGCGACACGGACTCCCGCGACGGGGTGGCCGTCGTGCACGGTCGTGGTCGGGTCGTCGGCGCCGTCGCGGGTGGCGTCCGCGGCGTCGGCGGACGCGGCACCGCCGGCGACGATCCCAGGGGTGTCGAGGGCGGGCAGCTCGCCGGTCGGGGTGGGGGTGGAAGCGCGCATGGTGAAAAGATGGTGCTTTCGTCTTCGAGGGTCCGACGGGCCGGAACCCGTCTGACCGCCTGCGACCCGTCGGGTCGGAGCGGTCGGGTCACCCACCGGAGCGGCCGACGGACAGCGTCCGCGACCGGGCATGATCCTTTCACGGCATCCTCGTTCTCGTCACGGTGATATCAAAGACATGGCGGACCGACGGATCGCGGGTCCGTCGGGGCTCCACGCCCCGATGGGCCGACGGCTCGACGCCCCGAGAGACCGACGCCCCGAGAGACCGACGCCCGGGGAGACCGACGCCCCGGGAGACCCACGCCCTGGGAGACCGGCGACCTGGGAGACCGGCGACAGGACGCCCCCGACCGCACGAAGCCCCCGACGGAAGGACCCACCCGGTGCCCCTCACCGACCCCACGCCCGAGCAGCTCGCCCTCGTCCAGGACGAGGCCGTGCGCATCACCCGGGACCTGATCCGCATCGACTCCTCGAACTACGGCGGCCACGATCCGGCCTCCTGGGGACCGGGGGAGCAGGAGGCCGCCGACTATGTCGTCGGGCAGCTCGAGGAGGTGGGTCTGGCGCCCGAGATCATCGAGTCGGCCCCGGGGCGCACGAGCGTGGTGGTGCGGATCCCCGGGGAGGACCGCGAGCGCGGGGGCCTCGTGATCCACGGACACCTCGACGTGGTGCCCGCGAACGCCGAGGACTGGTCCGTGGACCCCTTCGCCGCGGAGGTCCTCGACGGCGTCCTGTACGGTCGCGGCGCCGTGGACATGAAGGACATGGACGGCATGATCCTGGCCGTCGTGCGCCACCTCGCCCGCACCGGGCAGAAGCCGCCGCGCGACCTCGTGATCATCATGTTCGCCGACGAGGAGGCCGGCGGCACCTACGGCTCCCGCTGGATGATCGAGCACCGCCGGGACGTGTTCGAGGGCTGCACCGAGGCGATCAGCGAGGTGGGCGGATACTCGATCACGCTGCCGCGCCGGGATGGCGAGGGGGACGTGCGCGCCTACCTGCTGCAGACCGCCGAGAAGGGCTACGCGTGGCTGCGCCTGAGGGCCGCGGGCCGCGCCGGCCACGGCTCGGTCCCCAATGACGAGAACGCGATCGTGCGCCTGGCGCAGGCTGTCGCCGCGATCGATGCGCACCGGTTCCCCCGCGAGTACGTGGCCAGCGTGCGCACCCTGTTCGACACGGTCTCCGGGATCACCGGCACCCCGTGGGACGAGTCCGACGTCGACGCGTTCCTGCCGCTGCTGGGCGGGGCGCGTCAGTTCGTCACCGGCACCCTCGCCGACAGCGCCAACGTGACCACCTTCCACGCCGGCTACAAGGGCAACGTGATCCCCCAGACCGCCGAGGCCGAGCTCGACTGCCGCTTCCTGCCCGGCCACCAGGACGATCTGCTCGCCCTCATCGATGAGCTCTCCGGCCCGCACGTGGAGCTCGTCGTCGACAAGATCGGCATCTCGCTGGACGCCCCGCACGACACCCCCTTCGTCGAGGCGATGCACCGCTCGATCCGCGCCGAGGACCCGGGCGCGGAGCTGATCCCCTACTGCCTCAGCGCCGGCACCGACAACAAGCAGCTCGCCCAGATCGGCATCGACGGCTATGGCTTCGCCCCGCTGCAGCTGCCGGCGGACCTCGACTTCGCCCCGCTGTTCCACGGGATCGACGAGCGGGTGCCGGTGGACGCGATCCGCTTCGGCGCCCGTGTGCTGCTGCGTCTCGTGCGGGACTGCTGACCTCGCTCGCTCAGGACTGTCGGCCCGTCGGCTCAGGGCGTCGGCTCCGGCGGCTCACGGCTGTCGGCCCGTCCGTCGACGGCGGTCGGCCCCGTTCGTTCAGGGCGTCGGCTCGCCCTCGCCCGGCCGGACCAGCCCGGACTCGTAGGCGAGCACGACCAGCCGGGAGCGGTCCCTGGCCTGCAGCTTCGCCAGCAGGCGACTCACGTAGGTGCGCGCGGTGGCCGGGGAGAGGAACAGCTGCGCCCCGATCTCGTCGTTGGACAGCCCCCGCCCTACCAGCGACAGCACCTCCCGCTCCCGCGGGGTGAGGCCCTCCAGCAGGCCCGGGTCGGTGCTGGTGTGCAGCCGCGATCCGAGCTGCCCGAGCACCGTGGTGGTCACCGACGGCGAGAGCAGCGAGTCCCCGCCCGCGACCACCCGGATCGCGGAGCGCAGGTCCGCGGGGGCGACGTCCTTGAGCAGATAGCCGGCGGCGCCGGCGCGGATCGCGGACAGCACGTCCTCGTCCTCGTCGAAGGTGGTCAGCACGATGACCCGCACGCCGTCGAGGTCGCCATCGGCGGTGATACGTGCCGTGGCGGCGATGCCGTCCAGCTGCGGCATCCTGATGTCCATGAGCACCACGTCGGGTCGCAGCTCCCGCACCCGGGCGATCCCGGTGCGCCCGTCGGCCGCCTCGCCCACCACCTCGATGTCGCCGTCTCGCTCGGCGAGGGAGCGCAGACCGGTGCGCACCAGCTCCTGGTCGTCCACCAGCACGAGGCGGATCATGGCAGGGACCTTCCGTCGGGGTGGGGATGCTCGGGCGCGGGACTGTCGGGCTCGAAACGGTCGAGCTCGGGACTGCGGGGCGCGAAACTGTCGAGCTCGGGTCTGTCGTGCGCGTGACTGCGGGGCCGACGAGGGGGTGCGCCGTCGCGGTCGAGCCGCGCCGGCAGCTCCGCCTCGACCGTGAAGCCCTCGCCGGGGGTGCTGCGCAGGGCGAGAGTGCCGCCGAGCAGCCGGGCGCGCTCCTGCATGCCCAGCAGGCCCACGCCGGCCGACGGGGCGCGCAGATCCGCCCCGCCGCCGTCGTCGGCCACGAGCACGTGCAGCCTCCCGTCCTCGATCCCGGCCGTGACCTCCAGGGTCGTCGCGCGGGCATGGCGCAGAACATTGGTCACCGACTCCTGCACGATCCGGTACGCGGCGCCGTCCACGGCGGAGGAGAGATCGCCGGGAGCCACCTCGACGTGCTCGGCGACGCGCAGCCCGGCCGCACGCGCCGGGTCCAGCAGCGCGGGGAGGTCGGCCAGGGAGCGCACGTGCCGCGCGGACTCCGCCGCCCCGTCGGCCTCACCGTGCGCGCCGTCCGCACCGCCCCCGTCGCGCTCGTCGGCCGCCCTCCCATCCTCCGTACGCAGCAGGCGCACCATCGCCCGCAGCTCGGCGAGGGACTGCCTCGCCTGGTCACGCACCCGGGCGAGAGCCTCGGTGGCCGCGGCGTCATCGTGCCCGACGGCGTCGGCCGCGACCCCGCTGTGCAGGGAGATCACCGAGAGCGAGTGGCCGACCGTGTCATGCAGCTCCCGCGAGATCCGCTCGCGCTCGTCCCGCAGTCGCAGCTCCGCCTCGCGCCGGCCCTGCTGCTCCTGGAGCCGGGCGATCTGCGCCTGCTGCGCCGAGCGCAGACGGTGGGAGCGCACCGCGTGCCCGAGCGCGATCCCGGCCGCGCTGAGGGCGAGGTTCGTCATCGCGTCGGTGCCCAGGAGGATGCCCAGCGGCTGCGGGTCGTCCCGCACCCGGAAAGCCATCGCGACGGCCACCACCACCGCCCCGACGCCGATCGCCCAGCGCAGCCGACCCTGCTCGGCGGCCGAGAACAGAGCCGCGACCACCGGCAGCGCCACCCCGATCGTGGGCAGATCCAACGTGTAATAGGCGAAGGTGCCCAGGGCGCTGAGCACCAGCACCGCGACCGGCAGGCGCCTGCGAAGCAGCAGCACCGCACCGAAACCGGCCACGAACACCAGCGCGAGCGGCGAGGCGGGCAGGCCCTCCGCCGCCTGCGAGATCGTGACCACGACCGCCAGCACGACGGCGACGGCGACGGCGAGCACCGCGTCCATCACCCAGGGCGCGCGGCGGGTGGGGAGGAGCGGGGCGGAGGTCACCCCTCCAGCCTAGGAGGGCGAGGACGGCGGCGCCTCCGCCCCGGGGCCGTCGCGATGTCGCCTCTCGACGTACCCGTCCCCTCGACGGCGCGCGACCGACGGCGCTCCCCGCGACGGATGTGCAGGCAGTGCGGTGGAACCTAGCGTCTGGGACATGACTTCGCCTCAGACCCCGCCGCACCCGGACCCTTCGCACCCGAGCTCATCGCAGCCGGATCCCTTGTCCTCGAGCCCTGCGCACCCGGACCCTTGGCATTCGAGTCCTGCGCACTCGGGCCCTGTGCATTCGAGTTCTGCGCACTCGGGCCCTGTGCACTCGGGCCCGTCGACCGGGCCCCGCACCTCCACCGCCGCAGGGCCGCTGTCCTGGCCGCTGATCCTGGGCCTCGGTCTCCTCGCCCTCGCCCGCCCGATCTCCAACACGGTGCTGGATCAGCTGGGCCTCGACCTCGGCCCGATGATGCCGCTGCTCTGGACGGCGGTCATCACCGTGGTGTGGGTGGCGGCGGTGGGCCTGACCCGGACCGCTCGCCCCGTGCTCACCCTGACGCTGACCGGCATCGCCTACGCGGTGTGCGCGATGATCCTCAGCGGCGTCCTCTCCCCGCTGCTGCTGGGGCACCTCGCCGGTCCGCTCGCCAACCCGATCGCGATCGTGCCGATTCTCGCGACCAACGCCCTGTGGGGAGTGATCGCGGGACTGCTCGCACTGGCCGTGCAGCGTCTGCGCACCTCCCGCCCAGAGGGGAGAGCCTGATGCGCCACGTGGGCATGACACTGCTCGGCCTGCTCGGAGGCCTGCTCGCCGGTGTGGTCCTCCAGGACGTGCTCGCTCAGGCGCTGATCGCGGACGGGAAGGTGACGACGCTCGGCCTGGTGCTGCTGCCGCTGCTGCTGCCGCTCAGCACACTGCTCGGCGGAGGCATCGCCCTCGTGCTCAGCCTCACCCGCCCACGACGGAACGGCCGCTGAGCCCCACGCCGAGACGCGCCGTCCCTCGTCTGCGCGTTCCTGCGAGGTTCCTCGTCGCCTGGTGTGTCGGTATGGGGTGGCTGTACCGACGTGTCAGGCGACGTGGGCGCCGGCATGCTGCGGGGAGCCACGTCCGGGAGGCGCGGTCGTGCGGGATCGGGGCATGCGCTCAGCCGCGGTGCTGCTGCCACCACAGGGCAGCCTGCACCCGGGAGTCCAGCTGCAGCTTGGTCAGCGCGTGGGAGAGGTGCGACTTCACGGTGGTGATCTCGACGAAGAGCGCACTCGCGATCTGCTGGTTCGTCATCCCTTGCGCGACCAGCGCCAGCACGTCCTCCTCCCGTCCGGTGAAGGTCGGCGCGGGGCCGGCAGGGGCCCGGCCCGGGTTCTCGGGCACGACGGCGGGGGAGTCGGAGCCGGTGCTGCTGTCCGGCCGCGACCCGGCTCGGGGCGCGCCCGGCGTTCCCGCGGGAACGTCCTGCAGGTCGCCGCCCCCGTCGCCGGCACGGGCCCCGGCCCCGGCACCGCCCGAGCCCCCGGCCCCTGCACCGCCCGAGCCACCGGCCCCAGCACCGCCCGCGCCCTCGGCACGGACCCCACCGCTGCCACGGGCCGCGACGGGAGAGCCGCCACCAGCCTGCGCCCCCGCGTCGACGCCCCGCTCGCGCAGCGCTCCCACCACGGCTCGGGTCGCCGCGGCCGAGAGCACCGCATCGCCGCGGTGCACGTCCCGCACGGCGGCGAGGATCCGCTGCGGGTCCTCGGACTTCACGAGATAGCCGTCGGCCCCCGCCGCGAGCGCCCCGAGAACGTAGTCGTCGAGATCGAAGCCGGAGATCACCAGCACGTTCGCGCCGGTCTCCCGCAGGCGCGGGGTGATCTCGATGCCGGTCGCGCCAGGCATGCGGACGTCGGTGAGGACCACGTCCGGGCGGTGCGCACGGGCGGCCGCGAGTGCGGAGTCCCCGTCGGCCGCCTCCGCCACCACGGTGATGTCCGGTGCGGAGCTCAGCAGCGCGACGAGCCCCGAGCGCACGGCCGGGTGATCGTCGGCGACCACCACCCGGATCTGCGAGGCGGTCGTGTGGTCGTGCGCAGGTCCTCGAGAGGGGGGCGGGGTCATCGGCAGGGCTCCTCGGTGGACGGGACGGTGGACCGGGCCTCGTGATCTGCCGGAACGGAGCGCACGGGAGCGGGGGCGGCGGCAGCGTCGTCGGTCCCGGTGTCGTCGGTCCCGGTCGGCGGCCTGGTCGACGTCCCGGCCCCGGCCGCGATCTCCGCCTCGGCCTCGACGGGCGCAGCGGCCACGGCTCGGGCGGGCAGCTCCGCCCGCACCCGCCAGGTGCCCGCCTCGGGGGCGTCGGCCGGGGCGGGGCCGGAGGTCGCGGTGCCGCCCACGGCGGTGGCGCGATGGGCGATCGCGCCGCGTCCCACGCCGGTGCCCGGCAGGGAGTCGTCGGCACGGCGGTTGTGCAGTGCGAGCATCACTGCCCGCTCACCCACCTGCACATCCATCGTGATCGGGGCCCGGCCGTGGCGCACCGCGTTGGTCGCGGCCTCGGCGCCGATCCGCAGCAGCGCGGCCTGCACCGAGGGCTCCACCCGGGCGGGATCGGTGACCGCCGGATCGATCGTGACCCGCGCCTCGGGGTCTCGGCCGCGCAGGCGCGCGGTGAGCGAGGGCCAGTCGAGGGTGACCTGCGGCTGGGCGCCGGCGTCCTCGGCGGAGAGCACCCCGATCATCGAGCGCAGATCCCGCAGCGCGGCGTGGGCGGAGTCGCGCGCGGTGGCCAGGGAGCGGTCGCGGTCGCGGGGATCCTCGAGGGCGGAGGCGAGGTTGGTGTGCAGGGAGACGGCGCTGAGGTGCCCGGCGATGACGTCGTGCAGGTCGTGCGCGATGCTGCGCCGCTCGGTCTCCACGGCGTGGTCGGCGCGGGCGGCGGCGAGCTCGTGCTCGAGGTCCGCGAGCTGCTCCGCGGACTGCCGGGCGTCGCGATGGTGGCGCACCTCCCACCCCCACAGCAGCGGTGTCATCACCACCAGGGTCGCGATCATCGCGATGAGGAACACGAGGGGGCCGGACAGGCCCAGGCCCAGTCCCAGCAGGATCGCGGCCGCGGCCGTGGCGATCGCGATGCGCGTGGTCCACAGGGCCAGGCGCCGGCTGCCGTGCATCACCGGATCGAACAGTGCCTCGAACAGCAGGAAGTACGCGGAGATCTGCCCGCCCCCGATGATCTCGGCCACCCCGATCGGGCCTGCGACGGCGAGGGTGATCATCGGGTGCCGACGCCGCCAGATCAGGCTCACGCAGGCCACCAGCAGCAGCGCCACCGAGACCGTGCGCGACCAGGACCCGGACTCGACGAGGAACCCGGAGTTGCTCACGCCCGAGGCGGCCAGCAGCACCACCACCAGCGCGTAGAGCGCCGCGACCAGCAGATCCCGCGGCCCCACCGGAGGGGCCGCGGGCGCATCGGGATCCGCGGGGGGATCCGCGCGCGCGTCGGGGTCCACGGGCGCGTCGGGGTCCGCGGGCGCGGGACGCGGAGCGCTGGACATGTCTCGAGACTACGCGGCACCGGCCCGCCCCTCCCCGGTGCGACAGGGAGTTCGTCCCTTGGGAGGAGGACGCTGCGGCGCGGCCGACGACAGCATGGGGAGCATGGACGGACTGATGGATGCTGCCGGCCCGCTGGGGCTCGTGCTGCTGGCCCTGGTGGACTCGACCTCGATGGGCACCCTGGTGATCCCGCTGATCCTGCTGGTCGTGGGCGAGGGCGGTGCGCTGCGCGTGGCCGGGCGCACCCTGCTCTATCTGGCCGTGATCGGGGTGTTCTACCTGCTGCTGGGGGTGGGGCTGCTGGCAGGCCTGCTGCCGCTGATCGAGTCCTTCGGGCACCTGCTCGCCTCTCCGCAGGTGATGCTGGTCCTCGCTGTGCTCGGCGTGCTGCTGGTCGTGCTCTCCTTCCGGATGGACCCCAAGGCGGTCGCCAAGCGCGGCGGGGACCCCGAGGCCTCGGCCCGACGCTGGACGGGACGGGCGCGCCGCGCCTCCGGTCGGCCGACGCTGCTGATCGGCCTCGCGCTCGCCGCGGGCGTGATCGAGGCGGCGTCGATGATCCCCTACCTCGCGGCGATGGGGATCCTCGCCGACATGGGGGTGGGCCTGGCCCACGGCACGCTGATCCTGGTGGGCTACTGCCTGGTCATGATCATGCCGGGGGCCGTGCTGTGCGGGGTGCGGGCCGTGCTCGGCGACCGGGGCGACGCCGTCCTGGAACGGGTCCACGACTGGTCGGTGAAGAACGTCAGCAGCGCGTTCTCCTGGGCCGTCGGGATCATCGGCGTGATCGTCGTGCTGAACACGATCGGTCCCGCGCTCGCCTGGCTCTCCGGCGGCGCCGTGTCCTGAGGGGCACGCGGTCCCGGGCCCCCCGGGGGGATCAGGCCCGGCCGGCCCGTGCCCCGGCCGCGTCCCGGAACAGCTCCAGCAGGCGCTGCGCCTCCGCGGCGCCCGTCTCCCGGCCCGCTCGCATCCACCGACGGGTGTCGACCTCGTGGGGGTGCTCCGACAGATGCTCCCGCACCGCGCCGGTGTACATCGCGTTGAGGTGGGTGGAGACGTTGATCTTGGTCATCCCGGCGCGGATCGCGGCCTGCATGTCCTCGTCGGCCACCCCGGAGGAGCCGTGCAGCACCAGCGGCACCGGCACCGCGGCCGCGAGCTCGCGGATGAGGTCCTCGTCGAGGCTCGCATCGCGCGAGGTCATCGCATGGGAGGAGCCGACGGCGACCGCGAGCAGGTCCACCCCGGTCTCGGCGACGAAGCGGGCCGCCTCGGTGGGATCGGTGCGCGCCTCGGGGGAGTGGACGCCGTCCTTCCCGCCCACCTCGCCGAGCTCCGCCTCGACGCTCACGCCGCGAGCGTGCGCGGCGGTGACCACCTCCGCGGTGCGGGCCCGGTTCTCCTCATCGGGACGCCGTGAGCCGTCGTACATGACGGAGGTGAAGCCCAGGTCGAGCGCCTCGTGGACCAGGTCGAGGTCGTCGGCGTGATCGAGGTGGACCACCACGTCGGTCCCCGCCCGACGAGCGATCTCGAGGGTCGCCAGGCCGATCGGCGCGAGCGCCCCGTGGTAGCGGGCCGCGTTCTGGCTGATCTGCAGCACCACGGGGGTGCCGGCCGCGGCGGCGGCGCCGACGAAGGCCTCGGCATTCTCGAGGTGGACGACGTTGAAGGCGGCCAGGCCCTCTCCGCGCTCGCGGGCGCGCTCGGCGACGGGGTGCAGGGTGCTCAGCGGCATGGGATCTCCTCGAGGACGACGGCGGGGGTGAGGCGTGCGGCCAGCTCCGGATCGATCGCGCCGGCGACCGGTCGGGTCACGGCGCTCGCGCTGACGGCGACGGCCTCGCGCAGCACCTCGGGCAGCGCGGCACCGTCCACCAGCAGGCGGGAGGCGATCACGGCGACGGCGGCGTCGCCGGCCCCGGTGGGGTTCCCGCGCAGGGGCTGCTCGAGCCTGGCCCGCCAGGCCCGCATCTCCGGTCGCCTCCCGGGCTCACCCGGCGCGGAGGCGGTGCGCCGCGCGCCGAGCATGCCCTCCTCGCCGAGGGAGCAGACCACGCTCCCGGCGCCGTCCCCGAGCAGCGCGGCGACCGCGGCGAGCGGGGTGTCGGCACCGGTCGCGGCGAGGGCCTCGGCGGCGTTGGGCTTGAGCACCTCGGCTCCGGCGTGCGCGGCCTCCCGCAGGGCCGGGCCGGAGGTGTCCACGAGCACCGGACGGTCGTGCTCGCGGCAGGCGCGCACCAGTGCCGCGAGGTCCGCGGAGTCGAGGCCGGGCGGCAGGGAGCCGCTGATCGTGACGGCCTCCACCAGGGGCTCTCCGGCGGTGAGCAGGGCGGTGAGGTCCGCGCGCAGTGCGTCGCGCTCGTCGGCGGTGAGGTCGGGGCCGGGCTCGTTGAAGCCGGTCGCGCCCTCGGGATCGACCGCGGTGACGGTGCGGCGCGAAGGGCCGATGATCGGGGTCCAGGCCTGCCGGAGGTGCTCGGTGTCCTCCAGCAGGGCACGGATCTCCTCGCCGGTGGTGCCGCCCAGCGGCCCGGCGCAGGCGGTGGGGCGGCCCAGCTGTGCGAGCACACGGGCGACGTTGATGCCCTTGCCGCCGGCGGCCGTGCGGACCCGGCGAACCCGGTGCTCGGCACGGGCCGCGACGGCGTCCACCTCGTAGGTGACGTCGACGGCGGGGTTCGGGGTGAGGGTGAGGATCATGGCCGCGGCCCCTCCCGGGTCGCGCGGATCATGCCCAGCAGGCCCGCGCCCTGGCAGCCCGCCCACATGCCCAGCGAGGAGGGAAGCACCGGGGGAGCGGGCACCACGCCGAGGCGGGAGGCGATCGAGTCGCGCAGGGTGTCCAGCACGATGGTGCCGCCCTCGGCGAGGCCGCCGCCGATGACGATCGGCACGGTGCCCACGCTCGAGATGATCGCGGCGAGCGCCTGGGCGAGTGTGTCCAGTGCGCTGAACAGGATCTTCTCCGCGGCCGGGTCGTGCTCGCGGGCGAGATCCACGACCTGTCGCGCGGCCGGGCGGCCGCCGTCGGTGAGCACCAGGGTCTGGTCCGCGGGCTCGGTCAGCGCGGCGAAGCGGCGACCGATCGCGGAGGCGGAGGCGACCTCCTCGAGGCGCAGGGTCTGCCCGGTGTAGGGCTCCTCCACGCGCACCTGTCCGATCTCGCCGGTGAAGCGGTCCCCGAGCACGCCGCCGTCGCGGATCACGGCCGCGGCGATGCCGGTGCCGATGGGGACGAACATGAGGTCCGCGAGCGCGGGCAGAGCCGGCCGGCGCGCCTCCGGGCCGTGCTCATGAGCGGGGGCGAGGTCGTCGCGGGTGGTGCCCGGCGTCGACGGCGGACTCTGCTCGAACAGGCGCCCGGCACCCCAGGCGGCCTCCGCCAGCCCGCCGGCCCGCACGTCGTGCCCGAGAGCGAGCGGCAGGTCGATCGCCTCGCGCAGCAGGGCACCGAGCGGCAGGTCCTCCCAGCCCAGGTTCACCGCCAGCTCGACCACCTCGCGGGTCTCGTCGAGGATCCCCGGCACCACGATGCCGACGGGCGCCTCGCGCGTGAGACCCGCCCTCTCGGCGAGCGAGGCGGTCTCGGCGGCGATCATCGCCGCCAGCTCGTGCGGATCCGACGGGGTGGGCAGCGAGTAGGGGATGCCGAGGGAGCCGTCCTCGGCGACCAGCCCGATCTTGGTGCGGGTGCCGCCGACGTCCACCCCGATCGCGTGCCGGACCGGCGCGATCGCCCCTGCGGCGCCGCGGGCCCCGGCGCCGTCCGTCCCTGAGGCGTCGGCTCCGGCGCCATCGGTCTCTGCGTCGTCCACGGTCAGGACTCCAGGTGGACCGCGCGCGTGAGGTGGCGCGGGGAGTCGGGGTCCAGGCCCCGCCGCTGTGCACGTCGCACCGACGCCAGGTGCACCGCGACCAGCTGCGCGAGCGGGTCGAGCTCGGAGGCGACCCAGGTGGCGCCGATGGCGGTGACCTGTGCCTCGAGGCCCTCGGGGGCGGCGCCGAGCACCACCACCGCGCGACCGGGCTCGGCGATCGAGATCGGTCCGTGGCGGTACTCCATCGCGAAGTACGCCTCGGTCCAGGACTGCGTCGCCTCGCGCATCTTCAGCGCGGCCTCGTCCGCCAGGCCCTTGGTCCAGCCGGTGCCGAGGAAGGTCAGCTGCTCGTCCTCGACCAGGGCCGCCTCGGGCTCGCGGGAGAGGACGGACTCGGCGTCGGCGACGGCGGCGGCGAGGTCCTCGCCGAGGCTCGCGCGCAGCAGCACCAGAGCGGTGGTCGCGAAACGGGTCTGGACCACGGAGGTCTCGTCGGCGAAGTCGAGCACGACCTCGCCGTCCGCGTGCTCGGCGGCCGGTCCCTCTCCCACGGCGGTGATCAGCACCGACGGGGTGGGGGTGGTGCGCAGCAGATCGATGATCTCGGTGGTGGTGCCGGAGCGGGACAGGGCGAGGACGCGGTCGTACTCGCGGGCGGGGGAGACCTCGGTGGCGGTCACCGCATCGGTCACGCCCTGGCCGGCCGCCTCGCGCAGCGCCGCGTAGGCCATCGCCATGAACCAGGAGGTCCCGCAGCCCACCACGAGCACCCGCTCGCCGGGGCGGGGGAGGCGGTCCGCGACCGCGGGCAGCAGCTCGAGGGCGGCGCGCCAGGTGTCGGGCTGGCTGCGCAGTTCGGTCTCGGTGGCCGTGGCGGGCGCGGTGGAGGTGCCGGTGGCGGCGGCTGTGGCGGGGGCAGTGTCCGAGTGGGTCATGGATCCTCCAGAGGCAGGGGCGAGCGCACCATGAAGTGCAATACTCTGAGTGTACGCATCGCGAACAATCAAAAGCAATCATTCGAGTCCGGTGCTCGGCGGGCGGACGCCGAGCAGGCGGCGAGCAGACAGTGCGCAGGCAGGGAGTAGGCGGCGAGCACGCCGTGTGCCGACTGCGAGCAGCTGGCGAGCCGACCGCGAGCGGACACGGAGCCGACAGCGAGCGGACAGCGCGAGTCCGGGCAGAGACCGGCCGGTAGACTCCGAGCCGACGAACCCGGGCGCGGGCAGTGCCGCGCGAAGCAGCTCGAGGGAGGGCAGCACGATGGCGCGCTCCGTGGGCGACTCCGCCCGTCCCGCCCCGGTGGTGCGCGGCAGGCGACGACGCCTCGATCTCGAGCTCGACCTCCTCCTCGAGGAGGGACATCTCGGCGTCGACGACCTCGTCGCCCGCCTCGGGATCTCCGCGGCCACCGCCCGCCGCGACCTGGACGATCTCGCCGCGCAGCAGCTGGTGATCCGCACCCACGGCGGCGCCTCCGCGAATCCCGACGCGAGCTCCCTGCCCATGCGCTACCGGGCCGCCCGCAACGCCGGCGCCAAGGAGGCCATCGCGCGCCGCGCCGTCGGCCTCGCCGAGCCGGGCTCCGTGATCGGCATGAACGGCGGCACCACCACCACCGCGCTCGCCCACGAGCTCGCCGCCCACGAGGACTTCCGCGCGGCGTCCCGCCCCACGGTGCTGGTCACCAACGCGATCAACATCGCCCAGGAGCTCGCGGTGCGTCGCCACCTCCAGCTCGTGGTCACCGGCGGGGTGGTGCGGGAATCGAGCTTCGAGCTGGTGGGCACCTGGGCGGAGCAGCTGCTCGCCCAGATCCGCATCGACACGCTCTTCCTCGGGGTCGACGGGATCACCGCGCAGGACGGCGCCCTCACCCACGACGAGTCGGAGGCCGCCATCACCGCCCGTCTGATCGAGCGCTCCGCACGGGTGGTCGTGGTCGCCGACTCCGCGAAGGTGGGGGCGGGCGCCTTCGCCCGCATCGCCCCCGCCGCACAGCTCCACGACCTCGTCACCGACGACGCCGCCGACCCGTCGGTCCTCGACGCCCTGCGCGCCGCCGGTGTGGACGTGCACCTGGCCGCTCCCCGCCCCGCCCCTCAGGAGACCCCGCAGAGATGACCCGAGATCCCGCCGTCGCCGGCACCGTGACCTTGGCCGACGTCGCCCGCGCCGCCGGCGTGTCGGTGGCGACCGCCTCCTTCGTGCTCTCCGGCCGCGGCGGCTCCCGCTCTGCGGGATCGGCGGCCACGAAGGCGAAGGTGCGTGAAGCCGCCGCAGAGCTCGGCTACGTCCCCAACCGCCATGCCCAGGCCATGCGCACCGGGCGCGGCGGCGGCATCGTGCTCACCCTGGGCACCCTCGACGACCCCTGGGCGGTGCAGCTGACCTCGCAGGTGCGCGACGACGCGCTCGCCCACGACCTCTCGACACTGGTGCTCGCCGACGAGCGCTGGTTCGAGTACCTGGTGGGCGCCTCCGCCGACGGGGCGTTCGTGACCAGCATCGATTTCGTCGACGGCGGGGTCGAGCGGATGCGGCGCCTGGCCGCGGCGACCCAGACCGGTCTGGTCGCGTTCAGCGCGGTGATGGAGCCGGAGAGCTTCGACGTCGTCTCCTCCACCCCCGTCCTCGCGATCCACCGCGCCTACGCCCGGCTGCGCGAGCGCCACGACAGGGTGCAGATGCTCGCCCCCGACCTCGGGCACCGCGCCGGCGGCACCTTCGCCAACGCCCGCGCCCGCGCCTTCCTCGACGCGGCGCGCGAGACCGGGGACGGGCCCGCCGAGCAGCTCGTGCACGTGGTCCCCGGCGGCAGCCACGACACCTACCTCGCCGCGGTCGAGTGGCTCTCGGGGCCGGACCGCCCCGAGGCCGTGGTCTGCCACACCGGCTACCAGGCGGTGGCGCTGCGACTGGCCGCGGCCCGCGTCGGGATCTCGGTCCCCGAGGACCTCGAGTTCATCTCCATCGGCGACGTCCCCGCCAACTCCGAGTTCTTCGGCCCCATCAGCTACTACGGCGTCGACGACGTCTTCGCGCGACTCTCGAGCATCATCATCGGCCGGGCCACGGACCGTGAGGACCGCCCCGGCGTGCTCCACTCCTTCGACTGGGAGTTCTTCCCCGGCACCACCACCCGCGACCACGAATGAGCGAGATGACCACCACCTGGACCCTGCCCGGCCTGCAGCTGCGGGACATCACCCTGCCCGTCCCGCTCGACCACGCCGACCCCGCCGGTGCGCAGATCGAGCTCTTCGCCCGAGTGGTCACGGCCGACGGCGGCGAGGACCGCCCGTACCTGGTCTACCTGCAGGGCGGGCCCGGCTCCGAGGCCCCGCGGCCGCTCGCGGCCGACTCTCCCGGCTGGCTCGCCCGCGCCCTGCGCGACCACCGTGTGGTCATGCTCGACCAGCGCGGCACCGGCCGCTCCACCCCCGTCGGCCCCGACTCCGCACTGCCCGACGGCGTCGGCGCGGCGACCCTGCGCGCGGCGAGCCCCGCTCAGCAGGCGGAGTACCTCACGCACTTCCGGGCGGACGCGATCGTGCGCGACGCCGAGCTGCTGCGCGAGCACCTCGAGGTCCGGACGTGGACGCTGCTGGGACAGTCCTTCGGCGGCTTCACCGCCCTGCGCTACCTCAGCGCCTCCGCCGGGAGCGTCGAGACGGCCCTGTTCACCGGCGGGCTGCCGAGCGTCGGCCCGGACATGGACGCCGTCTACCGCAGCACCTGGGACGGCATGATCGAGCGCAGCGAGCGCTACTGGGCGCGCTTCCCGGGTGACCGTGACCGCTTCCGCGCGCTCGCCGACGCCGCCGCGGCGGGGCGTCTGCGCCTGCCGGACGGGCAGCGGGTCGGGGTCGAGCGGCTGCGCCGGCTCGGACATCTGCTCGGCGCCTCCCAGGGCGCCGAGCGGCTCCATCACCTCCTGGACCTCGACCCGTCGGCGCCCGCCCTCGCCCACGACCTCGCCGCCGCCCTGCCCTTCGGCGGCCGCAACCCGCTCTACGCCGTGATCCACGAGAGCTGCTGGGCCGACGGCGCGGCCACCCGCTGGGCGGCCGACCGCACCATGCCGACCGCCGTACGCGAGGACCCCACGCTGCTGGGCGGAGAGCACGTGCACCGCGACCTCTTCGCCGAGGACCCGGAGCTGGGCGTGTGGGCCGAGGCCGCGGACCTCCTGGCCGAGCACCGGTGGCCGCGTCTGTACGACGAGGAGGCGCTGCGCCGCTGCGAGGTGCCCGGCGCAGCGGCCGTCTACTTCGGGGACGCCTACGTGCCGCACGAGCACTCGCTGGCCACCGCCGCGCTGGTGCCCGGCCTGCGCACCTGGGTCACCTCCGAGTACGAGCACAACGGCCTGCGCGCGAGCGGCGAGGACGTCCTGGACCACCTGCTCGACCTCGCCGCCGGCCGCCGCGCCGCCTGAGCTCCCGCCGGCCGAGGCCGCGCCGCGTCCTGCGCGGCCGGCACCCATTGGCGAGTAATCGATTCCTTGCTACGTTGGGGCACGCGTCACACCCGTCGGCACCCGGGCAGCACAGGGTTCGGGACCTCCTGCCGGAGCGGGGTCGACATCCTCCTCCGATGAAGCGGGGCCGCAGTGGAACAACCTCTGATCGAAGTGCACGGGATCAGCAAGAGATTCCCGGGCGTCACGGCGCTCCAGGGCGTGGAGTTCCATCTCCACGCCGGTGAGGTCCTCGTGCTCGTCGGCGAGAACGGCGCAGGGAAGTCCACGCTCATGAAGATCCTCTCCGGCATCTACCAGCGGGACGAGGGCACCATCTCGATCGACGGCCGCGAGGTGGAGATCGCCGGGCCCACCGCAGCGCGGGAGCTGGGCATCAGCATCATCCACCAGGAGATGACCCTGATGCCGGACCTCACCGTCGCGCAGAACATCTTCCTCGGGCGGGAGCCGCGCCGTGGCCCGATGCTCGACGAGAGGGCGCTGAACCGGAGGGCCGCAGAGCTGCTGAGCAGCCTCGGGATCCAGCTGGATCCCCGCACCAGGGTCTCCACCCTCACCGTCGCGGCCCAGCAGATGGTCGAGATCGCCAAGGCTCTCTCCGTCGACGCGAGGGTGCTGATCATGGATGAGCCCACCAGCGCGCTCACCGACACCGAGGTCGAGACACTGTTCGGTCTGATCGACTCGCTGCGCGACACGGGCACCGGCATCATCTACATCTCCCACCGCATGGAGGAGCTCAAGCGCCTCGCGGACAGGGTCACGGTGCTCCGCGACGGCGAGCACATCGGCAGCCTCGAGCGCGAGCAGATCGATGTCCCCACCATCATCGAGATGATGGTGGGGCGCTCGATCGACACCGGCTCCGGGCCCGAGCCCTTCGACGCGACGGACCGCGAGGTGGTGCTGCGCGTGCAGGGGCTGAGCACCCGAGCGCTCCTCCGGGACGTCGGGTTCGAGCTCCACCGCGGGGAGATCCTCGGCGTCGCCGGGCTGATGGGCGCCGGCCGCACCGAGACCGCCCGAGCGATCATCGGCGCCGACCGCTCCATCTCCGGCACCCTCGAGGTGCACGGCCGTCCGGTGCGGATCCGACATCCCGCCGACGCCGTCCGCCACGGCATCGGCTATCTCTCCGAGGACCGCAAAGGGCTCGGTCTGATGCTCGAGCAGTCCGTCACCGCGAACACCATCGCGGCCTCCCTCTCCCGCTTCGCGGGAGTGCTGGGCGTGATGAACGACCGTCGGGCGCGACGCGTCGCCCGCCGGCAGGTCGAGGAGCTGCGCACCAGGACCCCGAGCGTGGAGCAGCCGGTCAAGCTGCTCTCGGGAGGCAACCAGCAGAAGGTCGTCCTCGCGAAGTGGCTGGTGCGCGACTGCGACGTGCTCATCGTCGACGAGCCCACCCGAGGCATCGACGTCGGCGCGAAGGAGGAGATCTACCGCCTCCTCCAGCAGCTCGCGGCGGCGGGCAAGTCGATCATCGTCATCTCGAGCGAGCTGCCCGAGGTGCTCCGCCTGTCCCACCGCATCGTGGTGATGGCCAACGGACGCGTCGCCGGGGAGCTCGGCGGCGACGAGGCCACCCAGACCTCGATCATGGACCTCGCCACGCGCTTCGACGCCGCAGAAGGAGCCGCAGCATGAGCACCGGCCACCGCTCCGGCGCCGCCCCGGCGGCGCCGACGCCTCCCGCGACGCCGACCGCGGCCGCGACCCCCGCCTGGCGGACCTGGCTGCAGCAGGGACTCGCCTTCGGCACCCTGATCGTCCTCGTGCTGTTCTTCTGGGCCGCGAGCCCACGCTTCCTGACCTGGTCGAACATCTCGGGCATCCTGCTGGCGACCGCGGTCATCGGCATCCTCGCCCTGGGCACCACCTTCATCATCACCACCGCCGGCATCGACCTGTCCGTGGGGACGGGGATGACCCTCTGCTCGGTGATGACCGGGATCTTCGCCGTGGACATGGGGCTGCCGATGGTCGTGGCGGTGATCCTGGGCATCCTCTCGGGAGGGGTGATGGGCCTCGTCAACGGCCTCAACGTCGCCGTGCTGGGCCTGCCGCCGTTCATCGCGACGCTCGCGATGATGATGGTGGCCCAGGGACTCGCGCTGGTGATCTCCGGCGTCTCCCCGATCTACTTCCACGAGGTGCCCGGGTTCCAGTCGATCGCCCTCGGCACGCTGATCCCGGGCCTGCCCAACGCCGTGCTCATCATGTTCGTGGTCGCCGCCCTGGCCTGGTTCCTGCTGTCCAAGACCATCCTGGGCCGTATCACGGTGGCGATCGGCTCCAACGAGGAGGCCGCTCGGCTCTCCGGCATCGACACCCGACGGTGGAAGCTCATCATCTACGTCGTGGGCGGGCTGTTCACGGGCGTCGCCGGCGTGGTGATGGCCGCCCGCCTGGGCTCCGCGCAGCCCCAGCTGGGCGTCGGCTACGAGCTGCAGGCGATCGCCGCGGTGATCATCGGCGGCACCTCGCTGATGGGCGGGCGCGGCTCGATCGTCGGCACCCTCATCGGTGCCCTCATCATGAGCGTGCTGATCAACGGCCTGCGGATCCTGTCGATCCAGACCGAGTGGCAGAACGTCGTCCTCGGCGTGGTGATCGCCCTGGCCGTCTTCTTCGACACCCTGCGCAACAAGCGGGCGTCCTGACCACCCACCACGTGCCGCACCCGGCACCGAGGAACGGAGCAACGATGGAGTTCACCCGACGCACCGGCATGGCGGCACTGGCCGCCGCACCCCTGCTGGTGACCATGACCGCCTGCAATCGCGGAGGCGGTGAGGGCGAGGGCCTCGACATCGCCCTGGTCTCCAAGGGTTTCCAGCACCAGTTCTGGCAGGCCGTGCAGCAGGGGGCCGAGGAGGCGGCCGAGGAGAACGGCGTCTCGATCACCTTCGACGGCCCCGCCGCGGAGACCGAGGTCGACTCGCAGCTGCAGATGCTGCAGGCCGCTGTCGACCGCGGCCCCGACGCGATCTGCTTCGCGGCGCTGGACCCCGAGGCCTGCATCCCGCTGTACCAGAGCGCGGAGAGCGCCGAGATCCCGGTGGTCGAGTTCGACGCGGGCTGCAACAGCGACTACCCGCAGAACCTCGCCGCGACCGACAATAAGGCCGCCGGGGCACTGGCCGCCGAGCACCTCGCCGAGGCGATCGGCGGCGAGGGCGAGGTGGGGATCGTCGGCCACAGCCAGATCAACTCCACCGGGGTGGACCGCAGGGACGGCTTCGTCGAACACCTCGAGGAGAACAATCCCGACATCGAGATCGTGGACATCCAGTACGGCGACGGCGATCACCTGAAATCCGCCGACATCGCCAAGGCGATGATCGGGGCGCACGACCTCGTAGGCCTCTACGGGACCAATGAGGGGTCGGCGATCGGCATCGTCAACGCCGTCCAGGAGCTCGGGCTGAGCGGGGACGACATCAAGATCGTGGGCTTCGACTCCGGCTCCGCCCAGCAGGAGGCGATCCGGGACGGTGTCATGCTCGGCGCCGTCACCCAGGACCCCATCGCGATCGGACGCCTGACCGTGGAGGCCGCGGTCGCAGTGGTCAACGGCGAGGAGGTCGAGGAGTTCACCGACACCGGCTCCTACTGGTTCGACGCGGAGAACATCGACGACGGGGAGATCCAGCAGATGATCTACGAGTGAGGCGCGCGCTCTGCGGGGGAGGTGCGGTGGCGTCCCGGTCGGCCGATGTGCCGCTCGACGTCACACCGTGCCGTCCGTCCTCCCCGCCAGGTGCTCGTCGACCTCCGCGGCGCGGGGGATGCTGGGGGAGGCCCCGCGCCGGGTGACCGCCAGCGCGCCGGCGGCCCCGGCGCGCTCGATCGCCGCGGAGAGCTCGGCTCCGGCGGCGAGGGACGCGGCCAGGTAGCCGGCGAAGGCGTCCCCGGCGGCGGTGGTGTCCACGGGCGTGACCCGATGCGCAGGGATGGTGCGGGCCCCGTCCTCCCCGACCAGCACGCTGCCGGCGCCCGCGAGGGTGATCAGGGCGTGCGTGACGCCGCGCTCGACGAACCACTCCCCGGCCCGCACGGCCGTCCCGGGGGAGTCCACCTCGATCCCGGTGAGCAGCGAGGCCTCGGTCTCGTTGGGGGTGACCACGTCCACCAGCGGCCAGAGGGACTCCTCGAGCTCCTGGGCCGGGGCCGGATCGAGGACCACGCTCAGCCCTCGTGCGTGAGCACCCCGGATGGCGTGCATGGTCAGCTCGACGGGGATCTCGAGCTGGGTGAGCAGCACCCGGCTGGAGGGGGCGAACTCCTCCAGCGCGTCGTCGATCTGCTCCGTCGAGAGCGCGGCGTTCGCGAGCGGCACCATGACGATGTCGTTCTCGCCCGAGGCGTCCACGCGGATGTGGGCCACGCCCGTCTGCCCCTCGACGGCGCGCAGACGGGTGATGTCCACGCCCGCGTCGGCGAGGCCCTCGCGCACGATCGGCGCGAAGAGGTCGTCGCCCACGCAGCCGACGAAGCGGATCGGCGCACCGGCGCGGCCCGCGGCGACCGCCTGATTGGCCCCCTTGCCGCCGAGGACCAGCGTGAAGGCATCCCCGAGGAAGGTCTCACCGGGGCGCGGCAGGCGCGAGGAGAAGGTCGTGACGTCGACGGTGGCCGAGCCGACGACCAGCACGCCCGCGTCGTCCTGTGCCAGGTCCGGGTCCTGTGGGTCCATGGGGCGCTCCGTTCGGGGGTGTCGTCGACACGCTGTCCGGCCGGTGACGACACTAGCCGCCCCGGCGCGCCCGGGGCGAGCACATCGACGATCGACCGCACCCTCCGCCGCCTCCCGCCGCTCCCCGCCGCTCCCCGCCGCTTCCCGCCGCTCGCAGGTCGTCGGACGGACCTCGCGGTAGCCCGCGCGCCGCGCGGCACCACGTGCGACGACATCGAGTGCGGTTGTGACCAGGGACACAGCCGGGTAGCGTTCTGGACCGCGCCCTCTGCCGGAGCGCCGTTCCGGTGCGCGCACGATCCGACGACGATGACGGAGGTCCCCGTGAACCGCACGCCCAGCCGCCCGACGGAGCATTCGGACGCCGAGGGGGCGCGGCCCGCGCGGCGCCGCGTCCTCGCCGGCCTGGGGGCGCTCCCCGCGGGCGCGGTCCTGGCCACTGCCGGCACCGCGCAGGCGGCACCCGCCGAGAAGGGCAGGGGCCCGAGCGGGGGCGGCGAGTTCCGTCTCGGCGTCGAGCGCCTGGTGGAGCCCGGGGCCCTCGAGACCCTGCGGGACCAGCGCGTCGGCCTGATCACGAACCCCACGGGCACCGACCGCGAGCTGCGCTCGACCATCGATCTCCTGGTCGCGGCGCAGGAGGAGGGCGGCTTCACGATGAGCGCCCTGTTCGGACCCGAGCACGGGGTGCGCGGCGCGGAGCCGGCCGGCGGCGCCGTCGAGGACTACATCGACGAGAAGACCGGCCTGCCGGTGCGCTCGCTGTACGGGGAGACGCAGAAGCCAACTCCGGAGATGCTCGAGGACGTCGACGTGCTGATCTTCGACATCCAGGACATCGGCGCCCGCTTCTACACCTACATCTGGACCCTCTACTACGCGATGGAGTCCGCGGGGGAGAACGACAAGCGCTTCATCGTGCTGGACCGCCCGAACCCGCTGGGCACCGACGTCGAGGGCTTCCTGCTCGACCCGGAGCTGTCCACCTTCGTGGGCCTGCGCGAGATCCCGCAGACCCACGGCCTCACCGTCGGCGAGCTCGCGCTGCTGTTCAACGGCGAGTTCCTCGACGGTGCCGTCACCCTCGAGGTGATCGAGATGAGCGGCTACGACCCCGAGGACCCCTCGGCCCACGACCTCCCCTGGGTGCTGCCCTCCCCGAACATCCCCACCCCGGAGACGGCCGCGGTCTACGCCGGCACCGGGCTGCTCGAGTCGCTGAACGTCTCCGAGGGGCGCGGCACCACGACCCCCTTCCTCTGGTTCGGGGCCCCGTTCATCACCGAGGCGCAGGTCGACACGATCATCGCGGACCTGCAGGACGCCGAGCTGCCCGGCGTGCTGTTCCGGCCCATGTTCGCCACCCCCACCACCTCCAAGCACGAGGGCGAGTTCTGCGGCGGCGTGCAGCTGCACGTCACCGACGCCGACGCCTACGAGCCGGTGCGCACGGGCGTCCACGTGGTCTCCGCGCTGCTGCGCAACGTCGAGGAGGTCGACTGGCGCGAGGGGGAGGACTGCCGCACGGAGGACGACGTCTGCTGGATCGACAGCCTCTCGGGCACCAAGCGCACCCGGCAGATGCTCGAGGAGGGTGCGAGCGCGGAGGCGATCGTCACCGCCTGGCGCCGCGAGGCCCGACGCTTCGAGCTCATCACCCAGCGCTACCGCCGCTACTGAGCGGCCCCGACCGCGTCGACCTCCCCGACCGCCCTCCATCGAGCAGGAGCACCCCATGAATCCCGTCCCTCCGCGTCCTCTCCCGTCGCGCCCCCTCCGCCCGCGGCTCAGCCGCCGCGGCTTCACCGCCGCGGCGCTCGCCGGCGCCGGTGCTGCCGTCGCGCTGCCCGCCGCGGCCCAGGCGGCCCCGCGTGCGGCCGGTCGGCACGACGCCCGCGCCGAGGAGATCCTCGCCGGCATGAGCCTCGACCAGAAGATCGGCCAGCTGTTCGTGGCCGTCGGCTACGGCGCCACCGCCGACGGTCCCCACCCCGAGAACACCAGCACCACCGGTGTCGACACCATCGAGGAGATCGTCCGCACCCACCACGTGGGCGGCCTGATCTACTTCGTGTGGAGCGAGAACCTCGAGGACGTCGAGCAGATCGCGACCCTCAGCAACGACGCCCAGGACGCCGCCCTCGACTCCGGTGGGATCCCGCTGATCATCAGCGCCGACGAGGAGCGCGGCGTGGTCTACCGGCTGCCCGAGCCCGCGACCCCGCTGCCCGGCCAGATGGCGCTCGGCGCCGCCGGGTCGCGCGCCCACGCCCGCCGGGCCGGCGAGATCGTCGGCGCCGAGATGCGCGCCGCCGGGCTCCACCAGGCCTTCTCCCCGGTGGCGGACGTGAACGTCGAGGCGCAGAACCCCGTGATCGGGGTCCGCTCCCTCGGCGCCGACCCGCAGGCGGTCGCCCGGCTCACCGCCGCTCAGGTCAAGGGCCTGCAGGGGGCGAACTGCTCGGCCGCGGCCAAGCACTTCCCCGGTCACGGGGACACCTCGGTGGACTCCCACATCGGGCTGCCGGTCATCGACCACACCCGCGACGAGATCGACGAGCTCGACCTGCCGCCGTTCGTCGCCGCGATCGAGGAGGACATCGACTCGATCATGACCGCGCACATCATGGTCCCCGCGCTCGACGACTCCGGCGTGCCCGCGACCCTCTCGCACCCGATCCTCACCGGACTGCTGCGCGAGGAGCTCGGCTACGACGGCGTGATCGTCACCGACTCCCTCGCGATGGAGGGCGTGCGCACGCTGTTCAGCGACGACCGGGTCCCGGTCGAGGCGATCCTCGCCGGCGCCGACCAGATGCTGATGCCGCCGGACCTCACCGTCGCCCTCGGCGGGGTCCGCGACGCGGTGGCCGACGGCGAGATCACCGAGGAGCGCCTGGACGAGTCGGTGCGCCGCCTCCTGATCCAGAAGCTGCGCCGCGGCCTCTTCGACGACGTCCACGTGGACGCCGCCGCCGCGGCGGGGAAGATCGGCACCGGGCGCTCCCTCGGGGCCGCTCAGCGCATGGCCGAGGACTCGATCACCCTCATCACGGACGACGGCGGCGCACTGCCCCTCGCGGACGGTGCGACCGTGCTGGTCACCGGCGCCGGAAGCGCCGCGAAGCTCGAGGTGGCGGTCGACGCCCTCACCGAGCTGGGGCACGCCGCGACCGCCCTCGCCGAGGCCTCAGCGGAGGAGGCCGCCGAGGCGGCCGCAGCGGTGGACGCGGTGCTGGTGCTCACCTCGTCCTCCGGGTTCGCCACGCCTGAGGGACAGGTGGCGATGGTCGAGGCGCTCGCCGCGACCGGCACCCCGGTGGTGCACGCCTCCCTGCGCAATCCCTACGACGTGGTGCACGTGGGCGGGGTCGCGGCCTCCCTGGCCGCCTACGGCGATTCCGACGCCTCGCTGCGGGCGATCGCCGGCGTGCTCGCGGGCGAGGTCACGGCCCGCGGGACCCTGCCGGTCGCGATCCCCGAGTCCGACGGCACCGGCGAGGCCTTCCCGATCGGGCACGGGCTGGGCTGAGCCCCGCCGCGGCGCTCCCGTCGCGGCTCAGCTCAGGCGTCCTGCCTCAGCCGTTCTGCCTCAGCCGTTCTGTCTCAGCCGCGCTGCGCGGTCGCCGCGGCGGAGGTCCTGAGGTTCTCGGTCGCCCGCTGCTCGGCCGCCTCCCGCGCGAGGCGGCGCCGGCGGGCGTTGACCCAGGCGACGGTGAAGACCAGGCCCGTCAGCACCAGCACGGTGCTCATCACGGAGATCACCACCGTGAACGTGGCCTGCAGCGAGGCCAGGGAGAGCAGCGCGCTCGAGGTGATGATGCCCAGCGCGTTCGCGGTGCGCAGCTGGGCGAACACCTCGGCGCGGTGCTCGGGGGCCACCAGGCGGTCCAGCACGAGCGAGTAGTAGGTGGCCAGCGGTGCCAGCACGGCTCCGACCAGCAGGGCGCCGAGGACGGTCGCGGTGATCGAGTCCCCGAAGCCCACCGCGGCGACACCGAGGGCGGTCACGGCGAGCCAGGCGAGCACGGTGCGTCGGCGCGGCACCCGGTTGCGCACGCTCACCCAGATCCCGCCGAGGATCGAGGTGACGCAGATGGCGACGGGGAACAGCACGCCCCAGGCGGCCGGCATCCCGAAGGAGACCGCCATCGACACGGCACCGATCTCGATCGCGGCGATCGAGGCGGAGCTCGCCGCGCCGCACACCAGCCACAGCAGGATCGACGGGCTGAGGCGCAGGTGGCTGCGGCGCCGCTCGGGACCGGGCGCCGTGGCCGAGGCGATGCGCGGCAGCAGCAGCATCGGGCCCATCCCCAGCAGCACCATCGCCCACACCGCGGCCTGGGGGGAGATGCTGCCGAGCGCCGCGGCGAGCACCGGGGAGGCGACGAAGGCGACCTCGTTCAGGGTCGCCGCGACGCCGAGGGCGCGCGGCAGGCGACCGGAGGGCACCAAGTGGTTCAGCACGGCGCGCAGCGTCCCGTAGGCGGCGCCGTTGACGAGACCGGCGAGGGCGGCACCTGCCACCACCAGGCCGAAGGGCGCATGGATCCCCGCGAGCACGGCGATCCCGATCAGGGCCAGGGTGCGCAGCCCGATCAGGGTGCGCAGGAACGGGATGGGGGAGAAGCGCCGACCCAGACGGGTGATCGGCACGGCGCCGAGCACCTGGGCGATCGTCATCGCGAGCATCATCGCCGCACCGCTCGCGGCGTCGCCGGTCAGCGGCAGCGCGATGAGCGAGAAGGCGATGGGTGCGGCCGCCTGCGGGACCGTGAACGTTCCGTAGGAGGCGAACCAGCGCAGGAGGGCCCCGTCGTGCCTGCGCGCAGGGGCGTGCTGGACGGGGGCGGGAACGGTGCGTCCGGCCATGGGAGGACCTCCTTCGATGCGCAGGATGGGCAGGGGCCATCGCCCCACTGCGCAACATAGTGCGCAATTCAGGAGGTGCGCAATATAGTTCCCGTCACCCTCGCTAGGCTTCGGGAGCAGGGCACGGCGGACGAGCTCGAGGAGGCCCGGGATGAACGGTGGGATGCGCCCTGCGGTGGTCGAGCATCTCGGCGACCGCATCCGCGCCGCGCGCCAGGAGCTGGACCTCAGCGTCGGTGCCCTCGCCGAGCGCAGCGACGTCTCCCGCCGCATGCTCACGCAGATCGAGCTGGGGCAGGCCAACCCCTCGGTCGCGATCCTCGACCGCATCGCCGCCGGCCTGGGCACCACCTTCGCCGCCCTCATGGGGATGGGGGCGGGGGCCCCGCCCGACGGCGTCGAGATCTGGTCGACGGACGGCGGCAGCTGGGCGGTGCTGCTGGACGCGATCGACGACGGAGGCGTCTCGGTCGAGACCTGGAAGTGGAAGCTCGTGGGCGAGGACGTCTACACGGGCGATCCCGGCGGGGCGGTCGGCGGCATCATGCTCCACGTCATCGAGGGATCGCTCGAAGCGGGTGTCGGCGAGGCGAGGTGCGTGATCGAGGCCGGGGGATCGGGGCGCTCGCCCGCCGGGGACGTCCACCGCTACCGCGCCCGGGACGGCCAGTGCGCCGTCTTCCTCTCCGTGGCGGTGCTGCCGCACTCCCGGAACGCCCGCTGAGCGGGCGGGTTCAGCCCAGGCCCGCCGCGGTGCCCAGCCCCTGCACCCGGTACTGCTGCACGTGGTACGGCCAGCCCTCGCCGGTGTTCCACTGCGAGCACAGCAGGTGCATGTCCTCGAGCGTGGAGCCGGGCAGGACGTAGGGTCCGTAGAGCTGGGCGACCCGTTCGTCGTCCTCCTGGCCCCAGGTGCAGCCCCACAGCAGGGTCTCGGTGAAGCGAGGCTCCTGGATCTCGGTGGGAGAGTCCGCGATCAGCACGTCCGCACGGTACAGCCCGGCGTTGAACCAGGTCAGCACCCATCTGTCCTCCACGATGCGCAGACACATCTCGCCCACCTCGCCCCCGAGCACGGGGGTCGGGTCGTTGCCCCAGGCCCACTCCTGGTCCTCGCCCTCCCCGGTCGCGCCCCAGGTCTCGTAGGCCTCGGGGTCCAGCACCGAGTCCTGGGGGACCCGCTGCAGGATCGCCTCCTTGTCGCGCTGGAAACCGGTGGTCAGCAGGTACACATGGCCGTCGGTGGGATGCAGCGCCCACGTGCACTGCTGGGAGAAGCCGTCGAGGTGGTCGCCGGGGAACATCTCCGCCGTCCGCTCCCAGGTCTCGCCGGAGTCCTCGGAGGTCCAGATCTCGGTGGAGCCGACGTTGCCGAAGCCGTGGTTGACCATCACCCACACGTACATGGTGTCGCCGACGGTGAGGACGTCCCCGGGCAGGATCGTCGAGACCGGGTCGCTGTCGTGCTCGTACTCGACCAGTCCCTCGGCGGTCTCGCCGCCCACGGCGCTCGTCCAGGACAGCCCGGTGTCCAGCCTGCGGCGGGGATCGGCGTACAGGCCGACGGGGGAGCGCCACCAGCCGCCGCCCACGGCGGCCTCCTCGAAGGTGTCCCCGAAGATCACCAGGATCCGCCCGTCGGGCGTGAGCGCCGGAGCGCCCAGGTCGGTGGCCTCCATCCGGAAGCGCGTGGTGATCCCCGGACCGGTCACCGTCTTCAGCCGGGTGATCCGAGGGCGGCGGTAGTCGGGATTCGGGTCCACTCCACGACCGCCGCGGCGGTCACCGCCTTCGGTCGGGGCCGCCAGCGCGGAGGGGCCGGAGGCGAGCGCCGTCCCGACGGCGCCTGCGCCCAGGGCGAGCGCGCCGCCGCGCAGGAATCCCGAACGGGAGACCTCCTCCTCTCCCGGCGGCGGGTCGCCGGCGGTGGCGTCGGAGGTGGGGGCGGCAGGTCTCGTCGGACGCATCGGAGTCTCCCTCGGCATCGGGTCCCGGGCATGTGGTCCCGGCGTGCGACCGCAGCATGTGGTGCGGGTCACGGAACGGAACCTCAGGCTACGGCCTGACGCCGCTGTGGGCAATCGTTTACTGATGGTCGACGGCAGACGGGCTCGACGTGCCGGACGCCGGGCCTCCCCTCGCGGATCCCTGTTCCGGAGCGATGAGGCTGGTCAGCCGCAGGTTGCGGGGGCCCGGTCCCGAGTGCGGCGCCGCTCGGGGCGCAGCGAGATTCTCGACAGGGGTTTACCGGCGCCCGCTCCTCGCCTACGGTGACGCCAGGGCGAGAAAACGATTTTCGACGCGATGGAGTGCCGACCGTGACCGATCCGAGCAAGCCGGGCCCTCCGGCGGACGGAGCCGCCCCCACCGAGGCACCCGCCGCCCGCGCCGTCGTCGGCCAGGACCCGACGGTGCAGCCGGGCGGACCGGCGGGCCCGGGCGCCGCGGATCCGTCGCCGCCGCTCGCTCCCACGGCCGACGGGACGAGCGCCCCGGCCCCGTTCCTGCGTCGCCTGGCCACGGCGATCCGCCATCACCCCTGGATGTACGCCTTCATCGCGCCGGGTCTGGCCTTCTTCGTCCTGTTCCACTACGTGCCGCTGCTGGGCAACGTGATCGCCTTCCAGGACTACTCCCCGTACCTCGGCGTCACCGGTTCGCGCTGGGTCGGGCTGCAGAACTTCACCGCGATCCTGCGCGATCCGGAGATCCTGGGCGCGATCACCAACACGCTGATCATCTCCTTCCTCCAGCTGGCCTTCGCCTTCCCGGCCCCGATCGCGCTCGCGATCTTCCTCAACTCCCTGCTGTCCGAGCGGGTCAAGCGCTGGATCCAGACCGTCGTCTACCTCCCGCACTTCCTCAGCTGGGTGATCGTCATCGCGCTGTGGCAACAGGTCCTCGGCGGTGCCGGCTCCCTGGCCCACGGGCTCTCCCTGCTGGGAGTGGAGAACGTGAACCTCATGAGCGATCCGTCGTTCTTCAAGGTCCTGGTGGTCCTCCAGGTGATCTGGAAGGACGTCGGCTGGGGAACGATCATCTTCTTCGCCGCCATCTCCACCATCTCCGCCGAGCTCTACGAGTCCGCGGCCGTGGACGGCGCCGGGGCCTGGCGGCGCATCTGGCACGTCACCCTCCCGGGCCTGCTGCCGGTGACCGTGATGCTGCTGATCCTGCAGCTGGGCAACGTGCTGACCGTCGGCTTCGAGCAGCTTCTGCTCCAGCAGCCCGCGGTGGGCGCCGGCGCCGCTCAGGTCATCGACACCTTCGTCTACTTCCGCGGCATAGCCGGCGGGGACTGGGGAGTCTCCACCGCGGTGGGCCTGGTCAAAGGCGTGGTCGGGACCGTGCTCGTGCTCGGGGCGAACAGAGTGGCCAAACGACTGGGAACGGACGGTCTCTTCTGATGGCAGCCTCACGCGCCCCCTGGATGGAGAAGCCCGGACCGCTCACCCGAGCGGCGAAGGTGCTCGCGATCGCGATCATCGTGATGCTGATGCTCTACCCCTTCGCCTACGTGATCTTCGCATCGCTGACCCCGCCCGGCGAGACCCTGCGACTGGGTCTGATCCCCACCGACTGGACCCTGGACGCCTATCGCTCCGTGCTCTCGGGGCGCATCATCCCCCGCGCCCTGATGGTCTCGATCGGCATCACCGCAGTGGGCACCGTGCTCTCGGTCGCCTTCACCACCATGCTCGCCTTCGGCCTCACCCGCACCAAGGACATCCCCGGCTCCAAGGGCGTGCTCTACGTGGTGCTGTTCACGATGCTGTTCGGCGCCGGCCTGATCCCCAACTTCCTCCTGGTCAAGGAGCTGGGGCTGCTGAACTCCTACTGGTCCCTGCTCCTGCCGGGGCTGATCAGCGCCTTCAACATGCTGGTCGTGCGGAACTTCTTCATGCAGATCCCGGCCGAGCTCACCGACTCCGCGCGGATCGACGGCGCGAGCGACAGGCAGGTGTTCGTGCGGATCATGCTGCCGCTGTCCAAGGCCGTGATCGCGGTGATCGCCCTGTTCTACGCGGTGGGCTACTGGAACGCCTTCTTCAACGCCCTGATCTACATCCAGGACACCTCGAAATGGCCGATCCAGCTGGTGCTGAACACCTACGCCGTCCAGGGCTCGCCGATCAGCCAGATCGAGAACCCCAACGCCGCCGGCTCGATGACCCCGCAGGCCATCCAGATGGCGATCGTGGTGCTGGCCACGGTGCCGATCCTGTGCGTCTACCCCTTCGCCCAGCGATTCTTCACCAAGGGGGTGCTCACCGGAGCCATCAAGGGCTGAGCACCGTCCACCCCGCCCCGCAGCCCATCCCGCCCCGCAGCCCACCCCGCCACGCTGTGACCGTCTCGAGGAGGAGACCATGTCCCATCGTTTCACCCGCCGCTCCCTGATGGTCGCGGGCGGCATCGCCCCGCTCGCCGCGCTGTCCGCCTGCGCGGAGGACGCCCCCGGCAGCGGCGTCGCCATCGACAACGCCACCGGTCTCGAGCTGCCGAACCACACCCCGCCGCCCGAGGTCGACGGCGCGATCATCTCCGACGTGGAGGGCGTCCCGCCGGGCTACGAGAAGCTGCCCGCCGATCTGATCACCACCGTCCAGTCCCCGCCGGGGGACGGCAGCGTGCTCACCGAGTTCAAGATCACCTGGGACGCCCCGGCGCCGCCGCTCGAGGAGAACCTGTTCTGGCAGTCCTACAACGAGACCCTCGACGTGGACTACCGCCCGCAGATCGCCCCGGCGGCGAACTACGACGAGCGCCTGGCCACCCTGCTGGCCGGCGGCGACCTGCCGGACATCGTGCAGCTGCTGGACACCGCGCAGTCCGCGCGCGCCATCCGCGACGGGGCCTTCGCGGACCTCAGCCCGCTGCTGGCCGGCGACGCGATCGACCAATGGCCCAACCTCGCCACCATCCGCGAGGACCAGTGGCGCTACGTCGCCTACGACGGCAAGATCGTCGGCTTCCCGATCGACCTGCCCGCCTACAACAACGAGTTCCGCTACCGCCGCGACTGGGCGGAGGAGAACGGCTACCCGGACCCGCCTGCGAACGCGGAGGAGTTCAAGGAGCTGTTCGTCTCCTTCTCCAAGATGGGCGTGGACGGCCGCTACGGACTCTCCGACGCCCCCGGTGCCGCGATGGTCGCCGCGAGCGCCATGTTCGGGGTGCCGATCGGCTGGCGCCTCGAGAACGGCAGTCTCACCTACCACCAGGAGACCGAGGAGTTCGAGGCCGCGCTGCGGTTCATGACCGAGCTGTGGGAGGAGGGCGCCTTCCACCCCGACGCCCTCGCACTGGGATCGAACGTCGGCCAGACCCTGTCGATGATCCCCTCCGGGACCGTGGGACTGTCCTGGATCGCGACCGCGAACTGGTACACCCCCGGGGTCTACTACGACTCGCTGCAGGAGGAGCCCGAGGGCTGGACCGCCTTCGTCCCGCCGCAGCACGAGGGGGACGGCGCGGGTCTGTTCGGCCGCTCCACCGGGGTGTTCGCCCGGGTGGGGATCTCCGCCCAGGCCGCGGAGGACGAGGAGCGCCTGGGGATGCTGCTGGACTACTGCAACTACCTGCGCGCCCCCTTCGGCAGCGAGGAGCACTACTTCCTGCACCACGGCGCCGAGGGCGACTACTACACCCGCTACGGCGGCGGGGACCCGCAGCCGGTGGAGGGAGCGAACTTCGCGGCCGAGGCGAACCAGCTCACCTACGGGCTGTCCCCGGTGGTCTACGACTTCGCGGGCGCCGCGGACGCGATCGCCGTCAACGAGCAGTACGTGAACAACTCCGAGATGGACCCGTGCGCCGGACTGTTCTCCGACGCCGCGACCACGGCGCAGCCCCAGCTGGAAGAGCTGTTCGAGACGTACATCCACCAGATCATCGTCGGCAACCGGCCGCTGTCCGATCTGGAGACCTACCGCGAGCAGTGGCGCTCGCGCGGCGGTGACGACATGCGCTCGGAGTTCGAGGAGGCGCTGAAGGCCCGGGAGAACGGTGAGTGAGGTCGAGCTGGTCCCGGGGCAGAAGCGTCGACTGCTCGACGCCTCGCCCTCGGCGGAGGAGCCCTGGTACATCAATGACCACACGCTGATCCGGGCGGCCGACGGGCGCTGGCACGTCTTCGGCATCTGGCACCGGGAGCCGGCGGCGCCGCTGGACGAGACGCTCTTCCTCCATGCGAGCGCCGCGGACCTCACCGGTGCCCCGTGGACGATCCACGACCCGGTGCTGCCCGCCCGCTCCGAGCTCGGCGAGACCCATGTCTGGGCCCCGCACGTGATCCGTCACGAGGACCGCTACTGGATGTTCTACGCCGGGGGCACCAGGGATCACACCGCCTACCGGATGACGCTCGCGACCAGCGAGGACCTGGTCACCTGGACCCCGCACGAGCCGGTCCTGTTCGAGGACGGCTTCGACGCCCGCGATCCGATGGTGCTGCGCGAGGGCGGACGGTGGCTGCTGTACTACACGCGCACCTCCACCCCCGAGGGCGGCCGCCACCAGGTCGCGGTGCGCACCTCCGAGGACCTCGTGACCTGGTCCGCGCCGTCGGTCGCCTACGAGTCCGCCGAGTCCGGGACCGTCGGCGGTCCCACCGAGTCCCCCTTCGTGATCCGGGCGGGCGGAGGATTCGTGCTGTTCGTCTGCGAGTCCACCGAGTACGATCGCACCCTCGCCCGCTTCTCGCACGACCCGCTGCGCTTCGAGGACTCGGGCCGGATCGACGTGGATCTCGACGAGCACTGTGCCGAGATCGTCGCGGACGGCGTGAGCACCTGGATCACCGGCGGCGGCTGGGGTCGCGGCGGCCTGACGATCCGTCCCCTGACGATCCGATCACCGCAGATCCGACCTCCGGAGCCCCCCGCATGAGCAGTCCCGGCCCTGCCGCCCTCGGCGGCCATCGCCTCGAGTCGGTCACCGCCGTCGAGATCCGCAGCCGCTATCCGCGCACCATCGGGCGCAACGCCCGTCTGGGCAGCCACGGCGACGGCCCCACCGCCCGCGCCCTCACCGTGCGCACCTCCGAGGGCGCCACCGGGTGGGGCCTGGTCGAGGGGCCCGAGGTGGACCTGGACGCCTGCATCGGCCGCCCCCTGGACGAGCTGTTCGACCCGGGGACCGGCGTGCTCGATGCGGTCGCGCTCCCGCTGGACACGGCCTTGTACGACCTCGTCGCGCGCATCCTCGACCAGCCCGTGCACGAGATGCTCGGCGGGCACGGCACGGCGCCCGTGCCCTGCTACTCCGGCGCGATCTACTTCGACGACCTCGACCCGGCGGAGTCGCCCCGCGGCCTCGACGGCGTGCTCGCCGCCTGCGCCGAGGACCGGGCTGCCGGCTACCGCGGACTGAAGCTCAAGATCGGCCGCGGGAACCGCTGGATGCCCGCCGAGGAGGGCTTCCGCCGCGACGTCGAGGTGACCCGGGCCGTGCGCGCCGCGCACCCGGACCTGCGGCTGCTGGTCGACATGAACGACGGCTACGACCCCGCCCGCACGATCCGCTACCTCGAGGAGACCGCGGACTGCGACCTGTTCTGGATCGAGGAGCCCTTCGCCGAGCACGCCGCCGGGCTGCGGGAGGTGCGCGAGCACCGGGAGCGCACGGGCTCCGGCGTGCTGGTGGCCGACGGCGAGTTCGACCCCGACCTGCAGCAGGTGCTCGAGCTGGCGGGGCAGGGCCTGCTGGACGTGCTGCTCATGGACGTGCTCTCCTTCGGGATCACGGCCTGGCGCCGACTGATGCCGACCGTGCGCGAGCTCGGCGTCCTCGCCTCGCCGCATGCCTGGGGGCATCCGCTCAAGACTCTCTACGCCGCGCAGCTCGCCGCCGGGCTCGGCAACGTGCCCGTGGTCGAAGCGGTGCCCGGCACCACCGAGGGCGTCGACGCCTCGGCGTACTCGCTGCACGACGGCGCGATCGTGCTGCCGAGCGGCCCGGGGTTCGATCTCGCGCTGCGCGCCGGCTGAGGCTGCCGGGCCCCGGAGGCGCATCATGACAGCGCAGGGGAGGGCGCACCGGCCCGTCCGGTCCGGGTTTCCTCGCGAAAGGGTCGACGGGGGATCGATCGGCCCGGCACACTGGTGAGCATGGACACCAGGGAGCAGCCGTGCCTGGCCTGGCGCGAGGCGGTCACCGACGACGAGCTCTCCACGCTGCACGCCGCGGCCTTCGGGCACGAGTACGAGCTCGAGGCCTGGAACGAGCGGCTCGAGCGGCACTCCCTCGGCTGGGTCACGGCCCGGAGGGGCGAGGCGCTGATCGGCTTCTGCAACATCATCACCGACGGCGGCCGCCACGCCTTCCTGCTCGACACCGCCGTCCACCCCGAGCGTCAGGGCACCGGCATCGGCCGCGAGCTCGTGACCCGCGCGATCGAGGAGTGCCGGGCCGCTCCCGTGGAATGGCTCCACGTCGACTTCGAGGAGGACCTCGGGCCGTTCTACATGACCGAGGGGCTCTTCCGCCGGACCACGGCCGGCATCCTGCGGGTGTGAGGGCGCGCGGAGCTCAGGCGAGCCCGCGGATGCGGAACTGCTGGGTCCAGTAGGGCCAGTTCGGGCTGGTGGGGGTGCCGTCGTTGTACCACTGGCTGACCAGGATGTGGAGGTCCTCGAGCGTCGAGCCCGGCACGATGTAGCCGCCGTAGGGCTGGGCGATGCCTGTCTCGGTCTCGGCGCCCCAGGGCACCGTGTGCAGGAGCTGGTGGTGGGTGGCCTCGTGGAGGTTCGCCGTCGGCCCGTCGTGCAGGAGCACGTCCATCGTGCCCTCGCCGGCGTTGAACCAGGAGAGCACCCAGGTCCCGTCGACGATCCGCCAGCACATCTCCCCGAAGGAGCCCTCGAGCACGGGCGTGGGCGGGTTGCCCCAGGCCCACTCACCGTTCGCGAATCCCCAGGGCTCGTACGCGCTCGGGTCCAGGATCGCGCCGCCGGACACCCGGTGCAGGATGATCGGCTTGTCGCGCTGGAAGCCCGTGGTGAGCACGTAGACGTGATCGTCCTCGGGGTTGTAGGTCCAGGTGGCCTGCTGCAGGAGCCCGCCCTGCTCGGCGCCGCCGAACATCGTGGCGCCGTGCTGCCAGGTCTGCCCGGAGTCGGTCGAGGTCCAGATCTCGGTGTGGTCGACGTTGCCGAACCCGTGGTTCGCCATCAGCCACAGGTACATCGTGTCGCCGAGGGTGATCACGTCCCCGGGCAGCATCGTGGTCACGGGCAGGTCGTAGGGCACGAGATCGGCGGCGTAGTCCCCGCCGACGGCCTCGGTCCAGGCGACCTTGTCCGCGAGCGGCCGGTCCGGGTCGGCGTACAGGGCGATCGGCGCCCGGTGGTCTCCCTCCTCCGCGCGGGGAGCGTCGAAGGTGTCGCCGAAGACCGTGAGGATCCGGCCGTCGGGCGTGCGCACCGGGATCCCCAGGTCGGTGGCGTTCGCGCCCCAGCGGTCGGTCAGGCCGGGCCCGGTGACCTCGCCGAGGCGAGCCACGGAGGGGGCGGCCGACGCGCGGGCCGCGAGCGGCCCGGCCTGCAGCCCGACGGCGCCGAGGCCGGTCGCGGCGGCGGTCAGCCCGCCGAGCGCGAGGAAGGAGCCGCGGCTGATGCCGCCGGTCCCAGGGTGGGAGGGGTCGGGACGGGGGGAGTCGTGCGGGCTCACCATGATGGCCTCCGGTCGACGTCGGGAGCAGGTGGTCCTTCCACCTCATTCCGGTCCGCGGCTCCCGTCCATGGTCCTTTCGCACCGATTCCGTCCGGCGCACCGGGTCGAAAGTGCCGTCGAGCAGGACGTGACAGGCTGGTCCGATGACGCACCGACGCACCTGGGACGACTTCCCGCCCGCGCTGCGAGGACGGCTCGAGAGGCTGCTGGGCGGCTCGGTGGTGAGCACCCGCTCCTGCACGGGCGGCTTCTCCCCGAGCAGCGCCGAGGTGCTCACCGCCGCCTCGGGTCGCGAGCTGTTCGTCAAGGCCGTGCGGGACCTCGACAACCCCAGGTCACGAGACCTCAATCGTGCCGAGGCAAGGGTTCTCGCGTCCCTGCCCGCATCCGCCCCGGTCCCCGCCCTGGTGGACGCCTTCGCGCAGGGGGAGTGGTTCGTTCTGGTCACCGAGGTGGCTCGAGGTGCCCTGCCTGGTCAGCCGTGGACGCCCGCGCAGCTGGACAAGGCGCTCGATGCACTGGACGCCCTGCAGGCCGTGACCACGCCCTGTCCCCTCGACGGACTGCGCTCCGTGGTCGAGACCCTCGGGCCCGACATGCTGGGCTTCGAGCAGGTGGCCGCCGACCCGCCCGAGGACCTGGACCCGTGGATCCGGGAGCGGCTGGACGCGCTGCGCGCCGCCGCGAAGCGGGGGATCGAGGCGCTCGACGGGGACACGCTCTGCCACGCCGACGTGCGGGCGGACAACATGCTCCTGGCGGACGACGGGACGGTGCGCTTCGTGGACTGGGCCTGGGCCTCGCGCGGCAGCCGCGTCGCCGATGCGCTGCAGCTGCTCTCCTCCGTCGAGGACCCCGGCGGCTCCCTCGGGGTGAATGCGCGGGTCGACGCCGTGCTGGCAGCTCACGACCTGCCGCGACAGGTGGGCACCGACGTGTTCGCGGGCGTGCTGGGCTTCTTCGTCGACGCCGCTCGGTGGCCGCACGAGCCCTCGCTGCCCTTCCTGCTGCCGCATCGACGCGCACGTCGCGATTCCCTGCTGCCGCTGGTGCGCGAGCGCTGGGACTGAAGCCTGTCGCCGCGCCGGAGCAGGCCGACCCTGATGGACTCCACGGCGGACTCCGCGGCGGCGGATCCGACGGCCGCTCCGCACGCCGTGACGGGTCCGGCCCCTGGCAGTTCGCCGACGAGTGTGGGACGATGAGAAAACGATTACGCACGGCATGATCCCTCCACACTGCAGTGGCGGTGGCGCCCCCGGTCGTCCGGACATCGAGGAGAGCAATCGTTGACTGCGACAACGAAGGAGTTCCGATGAGCACCACGCCTCCGTCCAGCACGGCACCTCTCCGTCGGCGGTCCGTCCTCCAGGCGGGCTCCCTCGCCGCGCTCGTCCCCACCCTCGGTGCGCTGTCCGCCTGCGGCGGGAACGGTGAGGGCGATGCGGGCGACGGCACCGGAGAGCTGACCCTGATCTACATGGGGGACGCGACGCAGCAGGAGACCTTCCAGGCGCTCTTCGACGAGTTCCAGGACCACCACCCGGACATCACCCTGAAGGCGAACGGCATCGCCGCCGGGGACTGGGCGACGTTCGGCAACACCGTCTCGACCCGCATCGCGGGCGGCGAGAAGGCGGACATCATCTCGGTGGCGACCGAGGGACAGCGGCTGATGTCCTCCAAAGGGCTGTTCGAACCGCTGGACGAGCTGATCTCACGCGACAGCGACGTGACCGAGGAGTTCTACGAGAAGGTCTCACCCCGGCTGGGGGAGTGGCTCGACACCTACGGCTCGCCGGACGGCAGCACGTACTTCATCCCCGGCGGGTACAACACCGTGGTCATGTACGCCAACCGGGAGGTCTTCGACGCCGCCGGGGTCGAGCTGCCGGACACAGACTGGACGTGGGACGAGTTCCGCTCCATCGCCGAGACGGTGAAGGAGGAGACCGGCGCCTTCCTCACCACGGCCGGTGCGGGTTTCCCCTTCGGACAGATCCTGCCCTGGCTGTTCACCAACGGTGCGAGCACGCTCAGCGAGGACTGGGCCACCGCGACCTTCGACAGCCCGGAGGCGATCGAGGCGGCGGAGTTCGTCAAGGCGCTGGTCGACGACGAGCTCGTGCCCCAGCCAGGCGGCGAGTTCGACGGAGCGACCCAGTACGAGCGGGGATCCCTCGCCACGCTCACGGGCGGGCGGTACACCCTGCCGGACGTCCGCCGGCTCGAGATGGTCGACCAGACCAGGATCCTGAACTTCCCGCACAACGCCGGGCCCGGCACCCCCGTCGGCTGGGACGGCTGGGCCGTCTTCAAGTCCTCGCAGAACAAGGAGGCCGCCTGGACGTTCCTGAAGTGGCTGATGTCCGTCGAGGCCTCCGAGTTCTACGCGGAGCAGGGCGGCACCAACGTCCCCGTGCGCGAGGACGTGGCCGCCAGCAGCTCCTTCCTCGACGACGCTCCGGAGGGGACCGAGCTCATCGCGACCGCGATCGAGGTCGGCACCCCGGTGCCCAGCCCCGACCAGCAGGCCCAGGTGGACACCGAGGTCAACAAGGGCTGGGAGGCCGCCATCCTCGGCAATCAGCCGGTCGAGGAGGCGCTGGGCTCGGCGAACGCGGCGATCCAGGAACTGCTGTGAGCGCTGCCGTCGCCACGGGGCTCGGGTCCTCCGGTCGACCCGGGACCCCGTCCCGTCCTGCACCGGCCCGTCGCGGGGACCGGCTGGCAGGGCTGATCTTCCTCGGCCCGGCGATGCTCCTGTTCGCCGTCTTCGTCCTCGGGCCCTTCGTCGTCGCCATCGGGCTCAGCCTGTTCCGATGGGACATGCTCACCCCGCCGGAGTTCATCGGCCTGGAGAACCTCGTCGCCCTCGCGACCGACGCGAGCTTCTACAACGCGCTGCGGAACACCTTCGCGTTCTCCCTCGCCTCGATGATCTCCCACCTGGTCGCGGGCTTCGTCCTCGCGCTCGCGGTCAACCGGCTGCGCAGCCGGATCGCGTCCTACTTCGTGCGCACCTCGCTGTTCTTCCCCTTCGTGATCTCCTGGGCGGCGGTCGCCCTGCTGTGGCGCTACGTCCTGGATCCGACGTTCGGGATGGGCACCTACTATCTCGAACGTCTCGGGATCTCGACCCCGAACTGGTTCACGGACCCGCAGTGGGCCCTTCCGGCCATCATCGGGATCGACTGGTGGCACACCGTCGGCTTCACCTTCGTGATCATGCTCGCCGGACTGCAGACCGTGCCGGACCAGCTGCACGAGGCGGCTCGCATCGACGGGGCGAACGCCTGGCAGCGGATGTGGAACGTGACCATCCCGATGATGTCGCCGACGATCTTCTTCGCCAGCGTCATCACGTTCATCGGGGCCTTCCAGATCTTCGACCCGATCCAGATCATCACCCCGAACGGAGGGCCGGACGAGTCCACCCTCTCGATCGTCATGTACCTCTACCAGCAGGGCTTCCAGGCCTTCCAGGCCGGATACGCCTCCGCCGTCGCGCTCGTCGTCTTCGTCATCATGGCGCTGGTGACGGCGCTGCAGTTCTGGGTCTCGCGGAAGTGGGTGCACGATCGATGAGGGCTCGACGATTCGGCACCTGGATCCTCACGACGGTCCTGGTGGTCTTCGGCGCCATCATGCTCGCTCCGCTGGTATGGCTCATGAGCGAGAGCTTCACGCAGGAGAGATCCGCGTTCTACCTGCCGCCGTCCTGGATCCCGCGCGACGTCACCACGGAGAACTTCACGGCCATGGCGGAGCTGATCCCCTTCGGCCGCATGTTCCTCAACAGCGTGGTCGTCTCGGTGACCGCGACCGTCGGTGCTCTGCTGGTCAGCGTGATGGCCGCCTATGCCTTCTCCCGTCTGCGCTTCAGGGGCCGGGACCGCCTGTTCGCGCTCATGCTCGCCGCACTCATGGTGCCGATGCAGATGACGGTGATCCCGGTCTTCTTCCTCATGCGGAACCTCGGACTGGTCGACACCCTGGGCTCGCTCATCCTGCCGGCGCTGATCAACGTCTTCGCGATCTTCTTCTTCCGGCAGTACTTCGCCTCGATCCCGCGAGAGCTCGACGAGGCGGCGACCCTCGACGGCGCGGGGCACGGGTGGATCCTCTTCCGCATGCTGGTCCCGCTGTCGGGGCCCGCGATCGCGGCGATGACGATCCTGATCTTCGAAGCCACCTGGAACAACTACTTCGGGCCCCTGATCTTCATCCGCACGGAGGAGCACATGACCCTGCCGCTCGGGCTGGTCACCCTCCAGGCGGGTCAGAGCGGCTCGAGCGTGGTCGTCTTCGCGGCGATCACCGCGGTGGTGGTGCCGGCCCTCGTGGTGTTCCTGCTCTTCCAGCGGGCGTTCATCGCGAGCGTCGCCACGGCGGGAGTGCGCGGGTGACCTCCGGCGGGACCCGCCTCGTGACCCGGGCGGCCGGCCGGCGCAGCTCAGCGCGCCAGGGAACGATCCTGCGGCGCGTGTGGACCTCGCCCTGGCGGCACCTGCCCTCGCTCGCGGCGGCGGGAGCCGCGACCGCGCTGACCCTGGCCACCGCCCTGTGGATCACCGGCGGGATCCGTGTGCCCACGCCGCTGCTCGCGGCCCTGCTGTGCGGTCCGACGCTGCTGCCCCTGTTCTCCGTCGTGCAGGACGCGCTCGTGCACGACGACACCGAGCTGCGGCTCTACGCGCGGGCGCTGCGAGGCTCCGCCCTGCGCGGCACGGCCCACGCGCTGACGGTCGGCCTGTGCTTGAGCGCGCTGCTCGCGGCGCTCGAGGTGCACGCTCGCACCGGCAGCGATGCGGTGGTCGTCTCGCTCGCGCTCGCGGCGAGCGGCTCGGTGCTCACCGCCGTCGGTCTCCTCGCCCTCCTTCCGCTCGCGGTCGCACGCCCGGGGCTGCGCGGAGTGCGGCTGTGGATCACGGCGTGGCATCTGCTGGGGCGGTGGCCTGTCAGGTTCCTCGCCCCCGCGGTGGTGTGCGTCCTCGCCGCCTGGGCGGGGACGGCTCTCCACTCCTCGCTGATCCTGCTGCTGCCCGTCCCGGTCGCCCTCATGGCCGGCGCCGCCTACTGGTGCTGCGCCCTCGACCTCGGCGCCGAGGACCTCTCCTCGGACGCGGGCTGACGGACTACTTCAGTCCGGAGGTCTTGATCGAGGCGACGATCTGCTTCTGGAAGACGAAGAAGATCGCGAGCGTCGGCAGGGCTGCGACGGTCGAGGCGGCGAGGATGTAGTTCCAGTCCGCGGCGTACTGCTGCTGGAAGGTCTGGATGCCGAGCTGGACCACGCGCAGCTTCGGATCCGAGGTCACCGTCATCGGCCACACGAAGGAGTTCCAGTTCGCGAGGAAGAAGAACACCGCCAGCGCCGACAGGATGGGCCTGGACAGCGGCAGCACGATGCGCCAGTAGATGGTCCAGTACGAGGCCCCGTCGACCAGGGCGGCCTCCTCCAGCTCGTCCGGCAGCGAGATGTAGAACTGCCGCAGCAGGAAGATGCCGAAGGCGTTGAAGATCGCCGGGACGATGAGCCCGGCGTAGTTGTCCACCATGCCCAGGGTGCGCACGATGATGAACGTCGGGATGATGGTCACCGGAGCGCTGACCAGCATCGTCGCGAAGATCGCGAGGAAGATCCGTTCGCGGCCGGGGAAATCGAGCCGCGCGAGCGCGTAGGCCGCCATCGAGTGGAACCACAGGGCGAGGACGGTGACCGCGGCGGAGATGAAGAAGCTGTTGAACAGATACCGGGCGAAGGGCACCTGGGAGAACACGTAGACGTAGTTCTCGAGCGTCACCGTCGAGGGGATGAGGGAGGGGGAGTTGACCTCCTCGGGGGTCTTCACCGACCCCATCACCATCCAGACCAGGGGGAAGACGGTCAGCAGTGCCAGCACGACACCGATGGCCAGGAGGATCCAGCGACCGGGGCGGCGCCGACGCCGAGGCCGCAGCGGGGCGGTGCCGGCAGGTGCGGCGGGAGCAGTGGTCTCAGTCGTCATGGGTGAACCGTCCTCCTCGGGTCACGACGAACATCGCCGCGGAGATGATCAGCAGCGCCGCGACCAGCACGGAGCCGATGGCGGCCGCGTAGCCCAGGTCGCCGAACAGGAAGGCCTGCTGGTAGATGTAGAAGATCAGCAGCGAGGTGGAGTTCGCCGGGCCGCCGCTGGTCAGCACGAAGATCATGTCCAGACCGCCGGTGACCACTGCGATCATCGAGGTCAGCAGCACGAAGAAGCTGGTGGGAGCCAGCAGCGGGAGGGTGATCCGGCGGAACCGGGCCCAGGGGCCGGCCCCGTCGATGCGGGCCGCCTCGTACAGCTCGCCGGGGATGTCCTGCAGCCCGGCCAGGAAGATGATCATGTAGTAGCCCATCTGCAGCCAGATGGTCACGACGATCACGGTCCCCAGGGCGTACCGCGGGTCGCCGAGGAACGAGATGCCGTCCACCCGGATCCACGACAGCACCGCCGCGATCACGCCGGTGCGATCGGTCAGCATGAACTGCCAGACCATCGAGACGACGACGATCGAGACCACGTACGGCATGAACAGGGCGCTGCGGATCCAGCCGACGGCAGGGAACTTCTGCTGCACGAGCAGCGCGAGTCCCAGCCCGGTGACGAAGATCAGGGGGACCAGCACCACGAGATAGACGAGCGTGACACGGGCGCTGTTCCAGAACTGCGGGTCCTGGGCCATGCGCACGTAGTTGTCGACGCCGATGAAGTCGAAGTTCCCGAAGCCGTCGATCCAGAAGAAGCCCAGGACCACGGACAGCACCATCGGCAGGGCGACGAAGACGAGCAGTCCGAGGGCGTCGGGCGCCAGGAACAGCATCGCCGCCCGGGTCTCCCGTCGCCGTCGGCCGAGGGATCTGGGAGCGGCGCCCGGGTTCCGTGCGGGCGCCGGCCCGGGGACGGTCGTCGTGGTGGCCTGCGTGCTCATATCAGGCTCCCTCCTCGGTAGGTCTCCAGGTATCCCTCGAGAGAGGTCTGTGCTCGCTCGGTCTCCTCCGCGGGATCCGCGCCGGCCAGCTGGACGGCCTGCAGGGCATCGGAGACGGCCTTGTAGACCACCGGCGGGAAGCGGGGCTCGGCACGTCCGGTGGGGAGGATGTCCTCCCGGAACACCCGGTAGCGCTCGTCCGCGAAGGCGTCCTCGGCGTCGAGGACCTCGTCGACCGAGGCGCGGGCGGGCATGTTGCCCTTGATCGTGGGGCTGTTCCAGGCCGCGTGGTGGGCGACGGACTGCTCGTCCATGCTGCCCAGGACGCTGACGACGAACCTGGCCGCCGCGTCCGGGTCGGTCCCGCGGGAATTGACGCACCAGGCCCACCCGCCGAGAGCGGTCACCTGCTCCCCGCCCGGGGGCGGGGGGAGCGGCATCACGCCGAAGCTCTTGTCCGGGGCGTTGAGCAGCAGGTTCTGGACGTCCCACACGCCCGTCTGCCAGAAGGCCGCGAACTCGGAGGTGAAGGCGCCGACGATGTCCCCGTTGGCGGGGCGCGTCCGGGGTGTGGCGCCGTCGGCGATCGCGCGGCCGAACAGGTCCAGGGCCGCTCTGGGGCCGTCGGCGTCGAAGACCGGGGTCTGGGTGCTCGGGTCGATGACGTCGCCGCCGGTCTGCCAGAGCCAGGGGTAGAAGGTGAAGTTCTGGTAGTAGCCGGGGTCCACGTCCAGCACGAGGCCGGTCTGGTTCCCCTCGCTGAGCTGCCCACCGAGGTCGAGGAGCTGTTCCCAGTCCGCGGGGAGGTCGCCCTCGGAGAGCCCGGCGGCCTCGAGGAGGTCCGGATCGTAGAACAGCGCCAGCGGCTCCTGCTCCATCGGGAGGCCGTAGATCCCCTCGCCGTCGCGGCGGGTGGCCAGCGCCTGCGGGAAGTAGTCGTCGATCGCCTCCTGCTCCATGTAGGGCGCGAGGTCCTCGAGAACCCCGCCGTTGGCGTAGCGCAGGTAGTCGCCGGGGGAGATGAGGAAGATGTCCGGCCCGTCGCCCGAGGCGAAGGCGACCGGCATGCGCTGGTTCATCTGGTCGCCGGTCATGTACACGGGCTCGATCTGACGCCGGTTGGCGGAGTTCCACCGGTCGATCGCGGTCGCGAACCACTCGGACTGGGCCACGAGGTTCGGATCCTGCTGCGGTGCCGGGCTGTAGAAGTTCCAGAAGCTCAGCGGAGCGTCGTCGCTCCTACCGCCGCCGCACGAGCTCAGCAGGCCGGCGCCGACGGCGGCCGCGGAGCCTCCCAGGAGAAGGCGCCGGGACACCGTGGAGGAGGGTGGGGGTCGGTGTGGTCGCAGCCGCAAGGCGGAGCCTCCTGAGGGACACGTCGATGTGTGAACGGTGGCTAGTAATCGTTTCCTCCGAACCGTAGGCGTCCCGCTCCGTCCCGTCAACGGCCCCCGCGAAGTCCGGGACCGCCCTGTCTTGTCCCTGCCTGTCATCGGTGATCGACCGGTGATTGACGGCGCGCATCCTCGGCATTATCGTGTGAGTAAACGTTTTCGCACCGTTGCGACCGTCCGGGGCTCCGGCCTCGCCGCCGGCGCCGGTGACCACCACGACTCCGGGAGTGCTTCCGTGACCCGTCCCGCCATCCCCTCCCGCACCCCTGCCGGCCTCGCCGCGCTGCGGCCCGTGCGGACCCGCTCCATCAGTCCCGAGAACGTCGACGGCAGTCCGGGCGGCGGCGGCCGCGCCACCGAGGGCACCGGCGCCCGCGAGGCCCGCGACCTCGGTCAGGGCTGGAAGGTCTCGCCCAGCGTCGACGTGAAGGCGGGGGAGACCTTCACCCTGGCGGACATCGACTCCGCCGGCGTGATCACCCACGTCTGGATCACCACCCACACCGACCACTGGCGCCAGCTGGTGCTGCGCGCCTACTGGGACGGCGCCGAGGAGCCCGCTGTCGAGGTGCCCTACGGGGACTTCTTCGCCAACGGCTGGGGCGTGTTCGCGCAGGTCGACTCCCAGATGGTCTCCGCGAACCCGCACGGCGGCTTCAACTCCTACTGGCCGATGCCCTTCCGCGAGGGCGCCCGTCTCACCCTCGAGAACACCTCCGACCAGGATGCGCGTGTCTACTACCAGGTGACCTACGAGCTCGGCGGCGACCACAGCGAGGACGCCTACTTCCATGCCCAGTGGCGGCGCTCGAACCCGCTGGACGAGGCCGCGCCGCACGTGCTGCTCGAGGGCGTCGAGGGCCAGGGCCAGTACGTGGGCACCTACCTCGCCTGGGGCGTGAACTCCAACGGCTGGTGGGGCGAGGGCGAGATCAAGTTCTACATGGACGACGACGATCCCGAGGCGGGCTTCCCCACGATCGTCGGCACGGGCACCGAGGACTACTTCGGCGGGGCCTGGAACTTCGACGTCCCCGGGCAGGGGTACACCGCCTTCTCCACCCCGTACCTGGGGATGCCGCAGGTGATCCGGCCCGACGGTCTCTACGTCGCCCAGCAGCGCTTCGGCATGTACCGCTGGCACGTCGCCGACCCGATCCACTTCACCACCGGTCTGCCGCGCGTGGACATCCAGGCGCTGGGCTGGAAGAGCGCCGGCCGCTACCTGCCGCTGCGCGACGACATCGCCTCCACCGCGCTGTTCTACCTCGACCGCCCCGCCACGACGCGGCCCGCGCCGCCGAGCTACGACGCGATGGAGATCCATCTCGGCACCGGTCCCGGCCCGCACAGTCCTGTCGGCCCCGCCCGCGCCTGACCCTGCCCCCGTCACCTCCGAGGGAGACTCCTCATGACCACCACCTACCAGCACCCGTCCGTCCGCGAGGAGCTCCCGGCCCCGGAGCGCACGGCGTTCCTCGTCCCCAGCGGCGACCTCCGGGAGAGTGCGAACGTCCCGGCCTGGCCGTTCCAGCAGGAGCTCGAACGCATCGTCGGCGAGGCCGTCGGCGCCGCCGGCTGGAGCGTGCGGCGCGCCTTCGAGGCCGATCCCGAGTACGGGCACGGCTTCATCCGCTCCCAGCGCATGGGCATCGAGGTCTTCAAGGACATCCCGCCGGACGCCCCGCTGATCGTCGCGACCGCGAACTGGCAGTACAGCCATCATGTCCTCGCCGGACTGCGCACCCATCGCGGCCCGATCCTCACCGTCGCCAACTTCGCCCCCGAATGGCCGGGCCTGGTGGGGCTGCTGAACCTCAACGGCGGACTGACCAAGATGGGGCGCGAGTACTCCACGCTGTGGACCGTCGACGGCACCGACGAGTGGTTCCGCGAGGGCATCGCCACCTGGATCGCGACCGGCCGGCTCGAGCACGACGACAGCCACGTGCGCCCCCTGCCCGCCCTCCCCTCGACCGCCGAGGTCGAGCTGGGCCGGGACCTCGCCGATCAGCTGATGCAGGACAAGGCCATCATCGGCATCTTCGACGAGGGCTGCATGGGGATGTACAACGCGATCATCGACGACGAGATGCTGAACCCTCTGGGCATCTACAAGGAGCGCCTCAGCCAGTCCGCGCTGTGGGCCGAGATGCAGACCGTCCCCGACGAGGAGGCCGACGCGATCGGCGCCTGGCTGACCGAGGCCGGCATGACCTTCCGCCTCGGCACCGACGAGGCCACCGAGCTCACCGAGACGCAGCTGCGCTGGCAGCACAAGATGTACGTCGCCGCGCTGCGGATCAGCGACGACTTCGGACTGGACGCCGTGGGGATCCAGTACCAGCAGGGGATGAAGGACGTCTGCCCCGCCTCGGACCTCGTCGAGGGCCTGCTCAACAACGTCCGGCGCCCCCCGGTCACCAGCCGCGACGGCTCGCGCGTGCTCTGGGAGGACCAGGCGCTGCCGAACTTCAACGAGGTCGACGAGGGCGTCGCGGTCGACGCCCTGGTCACCCACCGGGTCTGGAACGCGATGGGCATGGATCCCGCCACCACGCTGCATGACGTGCGCTGGGGGGAGGAGTACGACGGCGAGTACGTGTGGGTCTACGAGATCTCCGGCTCCGTCCCGCCCAGCCATCTCCCGAACGGGTACGCCGACGCCGAGGGCTGGCGCCAGGGTCCGGAGTTCTTCCCGGCCGGCGGCTCGACCATCAACGGGGTCTCCAAACCGGGCGAGATCGTCTGGTCCCGCGTCTACGTCCAGGACGAGGCGCTGCACGTGGACCTCGGACGCGGCAGCGTCGTCGAGCTGCCCGAGGAGGAGACCCGTCGGCGCAAGGAGGCCACCAATCCCGAGTGGCCGATCGCGCACGTGGTCCTGCACGGCGTGAGCCGCGACCAGTTCATGGGACGGCACAAGGCCAACCATGCCCAGCTCGTCTACGCTGAGGACGCGGAGTCGGCCGATCGGGCGCTGACCGCCAAGGCGGCCCTGTTCCACCGCCTGGGGGTGTGGGTGCACCTGTGCGGCGACGCCGTCATCGTCGGGTCCTGAGCGGGCCGGGGAAGCGGACCGGGGACGGCACGGAACGAGGAGCAGCGGATGGCAGGCACGAGCCGGTGGTGACGCCCAGGCCCACGATCATGGACGTCGCGCGCACCGCGGGCGTCTCCTCGGCGACCGTCTCGCGCGTCATCAACGGCGCGACCACGGTCGACAAGGAGCTCAGCCGGCGGGTCCAGGCCGCGGTCAAGGACACCGGCTACGTCCCCAACGCGCTGGGCCGCTCGCTGCGCCGCGGCGGCACCTCCCAGATCGCCGTGGTCGCACCCGACGCCGAGAACCCGTACTTCACGCAGATCATCAGCCAGGTGGAGCGGATCGCGCGGGAGAGGAACCACTCGGTGACCGTCGCCCACACCGAGGATCAGCTCGCGCTCGAGCAGGAGTGCTTCGCGCAGCTGGTCAGCCGGCACGTCTCGGGGGTGCTGCTGGTCCCGGTCGACAGCGTCCGCACCGATCTGGGGCCGCTCACCGAGGCGGGGATCCCGGTGGTGCTCGTGGACCGTGGGGTCGACGGCGCCCCGACCGACGTGGTCGCCACCGACAATCTCGACGCGGGCCGACAGGCCGCCCACCACCTGTACGAGCGCGGGTTCCGCTTCCCCGTGGTGGTCGCCGGTCCCCCCGACCTGCGCACCACCGAGGACCGCGCCACCGGCTTCCTGGCCGCCTGGCGCGGGCTCGGCGTCGGGGTGGGCGAGTCGGCTCTGCTGCGCGGCGACCTGCACGTGGAGTCCGGCCGTGCTCTGGCGCAGCAGCTGCTGGCCGCCGGCGACGCCGACTGCCTCTACGTCACCAACAACCGCATGTCCGCCGGGGCCTTCGAGGCGCTGCGCGGGGCGGAGGACGCCCCTGCCCTGCTGGCCACCGACGACGACCTGTGGACGCGGCTGGTCACCCCCTCGGTCTCGGTGGTCCACCAGCCGGTGCGCGCCACCAGCCGGGCCGCCGCCCGCATGCTCGGCCAGCGGATGGCCAGTCCCGACGAGGAGCCCTCGACCACCCTGCTGCGCTCCCGGATCATCGAGAGGGAGTCGACCATGCCCCGCGATCGCGGAGTGCGACGCCCCTCGGCGTGAGGCCTGAGGCATGGGGCGCGAGGCATGGGGCGTGAGGCGTGAGGCATAAGGTGGGTGCATGAGTGCACCCACCCGTCATATCGGTTCCCTGTCCGTCTCCGCCCTGGGCCTGGGCGCCATGCCGCTGTCCATGGGACGCGGGGAGCCCGCCCCGCCCGAGCGGGCCTCGGCCACCGTCCACGCCGCCCTCGACGCCGGCGTGACCCTGCTCGACACCGCGGACATCTACGCCCCGAGCTGGGACACCATGGGGCACAACGAGAAGCTCGTGGCCGAGGCGCTGCGCACCTGGGACGGTGACCGCTCCTCCGTCGTCGTGGCCACCAAGGGCGGCATCACCCGCACCGCCGAGGGCGGCGGCCGCGACGGCTCCGCCGGCTACCTCCGCGCCGCCCTCGAGAAGTCCCTTGCGAACCTCGAGGTCGACGCGGTGGATCTCTACTACTGGCACCGTCCGGATCGCAGCATCCGCTACGCCGAGGGTGTCGAGGCGCTCGCGGCGCTGCAGCAGGAGGGCCTGATCCGGGAGGTCGGCATCTCCAACGCCAACGTCGAGGAGATCGACGTGGCCCGCGACGTGCTCGGCGAGGGAGGCCTCGCCGCGGTGCAGAACGAGTTCTCGCCGACCTTCTTCCACACCAGCCGGGGCGAGCTGGCGCACTGCGCCGAGCACGGCATCGCCTTCGTGCCGTGGTCGCCGCTGGGCGGCACCGGCGGGGGCGCGAGCGCGGTGGGGGAGAGGTTCCCGCAGATCCAGCGCATCGCCGACGCCCACGATGCCAGCCCTCAGCAGGTGGTGCTGGCCTGGGAGCTCGCCCTCGGCGAGCACGTGATCCCGATCCCGGGCGCGAGCCGGCCCGCCTCGATCACCGACTCCGCGGGCGCCATGGGCCTCTCCCTGAGCGACGCCGAGCGCGAGGAGCTCGACGCGATCATCGCCTGACCCGCGCGAGCGCCCGGAGGGGCGAGGGATCGTGAGGGGCGAGGGGTCCTGCGGGGTGTGAAACGGTTAGCTTCTTGGTAGCGTCGAGGCCCGCCCGCTCGACGAGGAGCCCCGTATGACGCCGACACATCCCGCCGGCCCCGCTCGCCCCGCCCCCGATCTCACGCGCCAGACCTTCCTGCGCCTCGGAGCCGGCGCCGTCGGCGCCCTGGCGGCCGGGTCCGCGACCGGCGCGGCCGCCGCGGCGACCGCCCCCGCTCGCCCCTCCGTCGGCCGTGCGGGGACCACCGCCGCCGAGCTGCCCCACGGCTCGAGCTCCTTCCCCGGGAACGACGGCCGCCCCCACACCGTCACCTGGGACGCCCATTCCTTCCGCGTCGACGGCGAGCGGCTGCTGATCTATTCCGGGGAGATCCACCATTGGCGCGTGCCCGCCCCTGCCCAGTGGCGCGACCTGCTGCAGATCATCCGGGCGGCCGGCTTCAACACCGTCTCCTTCTACTTCTTCTGGGGTCTGCACCAGACCACGCCCGGCGGCCCCTTCGACTTCACCGGCATCAAGGACCTCGACCTGCTGCTGACCATGGCCGCCGAGGAGGGGCTCTACGTCATCGCGCGGCCCGGCCCCTACGTCAACGCCGAGATCTCCATGGGCGGCCTGCCCGCCTACATGACCAACCGCGCCGCCCCGCTGCGCTCGACGGACCCGGAGAACCTCGCCGACTCCTGCGCCTGGCTCTCGGCGGTGGGCGAGATCATCGCCGCCCATCAGGTGACCGACGGCGGGGGCAGCGTGCTCATGTACCAGGTCGAGAACGAGCTGATCGCCGAGGACGCGGAGCGCTCCGCCTTCCTGCGGGCCCTGGCCGACCACGTGCGCTCGACCGGCATCACCGTTCCCCTGTTCCACAACGACTACGACCTGGGCGGCCGCTTCGCGGACGTCGAGGCCCACCACACCGACTTCTACGCCTACGACCACTATCCGATCGGCTTCGACGCCGGCGGCCCCCGCGCTCCGATCGGCGACTCCGAGCAGGCGTACCGGAAGATCAGCCCCGACTCCCCGCAGTTCATCACCGAGTCCCAGGGCGGGGCCTTCACCCCGTGGGGAGCCTCCTTCGACGCGAGCGCCGCCTACGAGTTCACCGACCCCGCCTTCACCCGCCAGTGGGGCGTGCGCAACCTCGCGGGCGGCGTCACCGCCTTCAACTACTACATGGCTTTCGGCGGCACCAACTGGGGGTGGACGGGCTCGCCGTCCTCGGGGTTCACCAGCTACGACTACGGGGCCGCGATCACCGAGGACCTCGGTGTCACCGAGAAGCTCGCGGTGCAGAAGGAGCTCGGCGCACTCCAGCAGGCACTTCCCCAGATCGCCTCGATGACCCCGATCGCGGCGAGCCCGCTGCTCGAGCGCGAGGGCGGGGCGATCACCGCCTATCAGCGGATCGCGACCGACGGGGAGCGGTCGGTGACCGACGGAGGCGCGCCGCGCCTGCTCGCCTTCCGCCTCGCGGATTCCAACGACGAGACCGACACCCGCTTCACCACCGCGATCGTGCTCGGCGAGCCCGAGGACGTCGGCGAGTCCGGGCACACGGCCGACGACCGCGACCGGGCGATCACCTGGACCGGCGCCTGGGACCGGGTGGAGGATCCGACGGCATCGGGCGGCACCCTCAGCATCGCCGAGGGCGCGGAGGCGAGTGCGAGCTGGACCTTCACCGGCACCGCCGTGGACGTCCTCACCGCCACCGGCACCGACCACGGCATGGCCCGCGTGCTGGTGGACGGCATCGAGCACGGCACCTTCACCAGCCACGTCGACACCGAGCAGAACAAGCCCTCGCAGATCGTCGCCCACCAGGTCGAGGGCCTCGCCGAGGGGGAGCACACGATCGTGGTCGAGGCCCTCGGCGAGCCCGCCCCGGGCGGGACCGGGACCGTCGTGGCCCTCGACGCCTTCGACCTGCCCGTTCCGGGCGGGGACGGAGGCGTCGAGATCCCCGACGGAGTCACCGGCTGGAGCCGCGTCCCCCAGCAGGAGGACGCGTTCCTGCACCTGCACGGTCGTGACGCCCTCACCCTGGTGGCGGACACGGTGATCGGCGGGCACGGCCTGCTGTACTCCACCTCCACGCCGTTCGGCCCGACGCTGCCGCGCCGCGGCGGCCACCTGCAGCACCTCATCGGTCGGGAGGGCGACCCCGCGGAGATCGTGCTGCGCTACGCCGAGGAGCCGTCCGTCGACGCCCCGGACGAGGTCACCACCGCCTGGGACGAGGAGACCGGGCAGCTGCGGCTGAACCTCCTGCACGGCGAGCAGCCCGTGCAGATCCGGATCATCGGCACCCCCCTCACCTCGACGGGCGTCGGAGAGGAGAGCCCGCTCGCGCTGCGGGTGCTGGGCCGCGCCGCCGCGGCGACGACCTGGTTCCTGGGCGGGGCGGCGAGCGATCGGCTCGCGCCCACGCCGGGCGGGGTCGACGCGCACGTGGTGGTCGAGGGGGCGGAGCTCGCACGCACGGTCACCTTCGACCGCGCCGAGGCCGATCTCCTGGTGGGCGACACCGGCCGGACCGCGCTGCGGATCGACGTGCCCGACGGGATCCGCCAGGTGCGGATCAACGGACGGGCACGTCCCGTGCACGACGGCATCGCGACGGCGCGACTCGACGCCCCGGACCCCGCCCCCGTGCCGGACCTCGCCTTCCGCACCATCGAGGAGGCGCCCGAGGCGGATCCGGGGTACGACGACGCGGACTGGCTGGCCGCCGACTCCACCGCAGGCAGCACCGAGCACCAGGGACCCGGCCGCGGGGGAGTCGTGCTCGACGCCCACCACTACGGCTTCTTCGAGGGCTCCATCTGGTACCGCGCCCGCTTCACCGCCGGGGCGGGCCGGGAGGTGGTGCTGCGCGGCAACGGCGGCACCGGGCAGCCTCCGCAGGGGAAGGCCCCCGCCTTCCTGCAGGTCTGGGCCGACGGCAGCTATGTCGGCGCGGCGTCGGCGGACGGCGCCGACCAGACGCTGACCCTGCCCGCCGGAACCGCGGAGCCCCATGCCGAGACGGTGCTCGCCGTGCTCGTGCACACCCTCGGCCAGAACCTCGACTGGAGCGACGACGGCCTGTCCAAGCAGAACCGCGGCCTGTTCGACGCGGTGCTGCCGGCAGAGGGCGAGGTGGCCTGGAGGATCCAGGGCGCCGCCGACCCCACCGGCCAGCAGGACCTGCTGCGCACCCTGTACAACGTGGGCGGGCTGCACGGGGAGCGGGAGGGCTGGCACCTCCCCCAGGCCGATGACACGGACTGGGAGGCGACCGACACGCTGCAGGCCGACGCCCCCGGGGTGCGCTGGTACCGCGCGGACTTCGAGCTGGATGCGCCCGAGGGAGTCGACGTCGCCTGGCGGCTCGCCCTGCGCTCGCCCCGCTTCGAGGACGGGCGGCAGGATCCCTGCCAGGCCGTGCTCTACGTCAACGGGTGGAACGTGGGGGCCTACATCGGGGACATCGGCCCGCAGAGCGAGTTCGCGGTGCCCTCCGGCCTGCTGGACCACCACGGCCCCAACACCCTCGCGCTCTGGGTCGCGGCGAAGGAGGCGGGCGCCGGCCCGGACTCGATCGAGCTGGTCAAGGTCCATGAGCGGAGCGGATCCCTGGGAGCGGTCGCGCCCCTGCGGTGACCCGGCGGGCGCCGCGGTGATCCGGCGGACAAAGATCTCGCGCCGCGCGGCCGGCAGGCGTAGCGTGGACGGGTCCTGGAACGGCCAGGGCCTGATGGAGGAGGAGTTCGGCATGCGCACCAGCCATGCAGGAAGCGGGGCGGCCCACGCGGCCTGCTCGGCGTGACCTCGCGCCACCGTTTCCCCCGAACCCTTCCGCACACCCCGACACCGCCCCGAGCGGTCGCAGCGGTGTGCCCTCCGTGAGGACCCCTGCATGAGACCCCTGACCGAAGAACAGATCCGCAGCGCGTTCGTCAACGCCTCCAAGGGCGAGGCGAAGCGCGCCTCCCTGCCCGACCTCTCCGCCGTGGAATGGGAGCGCCTCGACTACCTGGGCTGGCACGACGCCAAGCGTCCGCAGCAGCACTACGTGGCGCTCGAGGTCGACGACCAGCTGGTGTGCCTGCTGATGCGCGGCGCCGAGAACCCGCCCGCCCGGAAGATGATGTGCGGCTGGTGCGAGGACATCATCGACGGCGTGCACGCCGCCTCCTTCGCCGTGCCGCGGGCCGGCGCGAGCGGACGCCACGGCAACACGCTCGGCACCGCCGTCTGCGCCGACTTCCGCTGCTCGCGCAACGTGCGCCGGAAGCCCACGGCCTTCGAGATGCAGACCGAGGACGAGGCGCTGCTCGCCTACCACCGTGAGCAGCGGATCCTCGGCCTCGTCGAGCGCTCCACCGGCTTCGCCCGCGCCGTCATGGGCGGCTGACCGCTCCCGGATCAGTCGAGCGAGATGACGACGTCCGCCCGGTCGCGGGTCCCCGCGACCCGGCGGGCGTTGTCCTCGTCGGGGCCGAGCGCCCAATCCCGCGCCGCCCGCGGCGCCTTGCCGAAGCGCTCGTGCCGCGCGATCAGCCGCTCGTGGCGCACCTCCTCGGGCACCTCCACGAACCAGCGCGCATCGAGCAGCCGGTGCACCGGGGCGAAGCCGTCCCCGTCCAGCAGCAGGTAGTTCCCCTCGGTGATCACCAGCGGCACTGCGGCACCCACCTCGATCGCCCCCGCCAGAGGCTGCTCGAGGCCGCGCTCGAACATCGGCGCCCACACCGGCGCGTCCTGCGGCATCGCGGTGCGCAGCCGTTGCAGCAGCGCCGTGCAACCGCCCGCGTCGAAGGTGTCCGGCGCCCCCTTGCGGGCGAGCCGGCCCAGCCTCTCGAGCGCCACGTCGGCGAGGTGGAAGCCGTCCATCGGCACCACCGCGCAGGATCCCGCGGGCAGCTGCTCGGCCAGCAGGGCGGTGAGCGTCGACTTGCCCGCCCCGGGCGCGCCGGCGATGCCGAGCAGGCGCCGGTTCCCCGTGCGCAGGGCCTCGTCCAGGAGCGTCCTCGCCGCGAGGACGGCCTGCTCCGCGGTGAGCTCAGCGGGCACGCGCGACCCCCTCCGCGGAATCCACCGCGAGCTCCACTTCGAGCACCTCGCCGCGCAGGGGCAGATGGATCAGGATCCGCGAGGGTGCGAGACCGGCCGCGGCCAGCGCCCGGGAATAGGTCGCCATCTGCCCCAGGTACCTCTCCCGCACGTGCGCGACCGGGTCATCACCCGGGTAGCTCTTGTGGTCCACCAGCACGATCTCCCCCGTGGGCAGGCGCAGCAGGGTGTCGATCCATCCCTCCATCACCTGGTCCTCCTCGTTCCACCAGCTGATCGGCTGCTCGGTGAGCTCCTCGGCACCCGGGAAGCCGTCGGCGAGGAAGACGGCCCAGGCCTCGCCCGCCTCCTGCAGCACGGCCGGCTCGACGGCGCGCGAGACCGCCCACCGCTCCACCAGCCGCGCCGCCGCCGCCTCCCGCTGGGCGTCGCCGAGGTGGGCCAGCGGCAGCGCGAGATAGGCGTGGATCGCCTCCCCGACCCTCTCCCACCGCGGGCCGCCGCCCGTCACCAGGCGACGGCCGATCGACACCGGCGCGTGCACCCGGCCCGGCGCCTCCCCGGAGGCGACCGCCGAGGCCTGGAACCGCGCCCGCACGCCCTCCGGCCGAGCCGGAGCGGGTCCGCGGAGGTCGCTCGCCGCGAGCGGGCTGCGACGTGCGCTGTACGAGGACGCGTCCTCGGCGAGGACCCCGTTCGGCGTGCGCACCACCGCCGGCAGCACGGCACCGCCGCGCACCTCGATGCTCGACCCGCCGGGGGACCAGCGCAGCAGCGGCGGTGCGTCCTCGGCGTCGGCGGGCACCAGGCCGTCGAGCACCGGGGCGGAGCCCGGGCCGCTGAGCACCGTGACGTCCGCCGAGCGGGTGAGGGCCACGTACTGCAGGCGGCCGGTCTCCTCCCGCTCGGCCCGGGCGCGGCGCCGCGCGTGGTCGGAGGCGGCCAGCGCCTCCTGCAGCGGGGCGTACCGCGGCAGCACTCCCGGCCAGTAGCGCGGGGCGCGGCCGGCGAGCGGGTCGGTGACCTCGAGCCGCTCCGAGGGCACCACGAACGCACCGGCGGTCCGGGACCTGTCGGCGGGGGCATGGTCGAGCATCACCACCACCCGGGACCACTCGAGCCCCTTGGCCCCGTGGATGGTCCCGACCCAGACGGTGTCCGGGGTGCCGGTGAGGTCGGGGCCGCGGTCCACGGCGTCCAGCGCGATCCGCAGCCCGGTCAGCGTGATGGGGGCGGAGTCCGCCCGAGCCCGCTCCGCATACCGGCCCGCGACCGCCCGCAGCGCGTCCAGGGTGCGCAGGCGCTGATCGGGGGTGGACCAGGCGCGGAGCCGCTCGGGCAGGTCGAGGGCGTCGACGAGGGCGGTGATCATCTCCACCGGGGTCAGGGAGATGCAGTCCTCGCGCAGGGACCGCAGCCCTGCCAGCGCAGGGTCCTGCCACCAGTCGGCGAACACCCTCTGCCGCCCCGCGCGGTCCGGCTCCGCGGCGAGATCGGCGAACCAGGAGCCGTGCGCGGCGTGGTCCTCCAGCAGGTCCACCAGCTCGGTGAGGGCGAGGGTGTCGCTGAGGTCCAGGGTCACCGCCAGGGCGGCCCGCACCAGGCGCCCCTCCCGGGAGGCGAGGATCCCCACCCCTTCGCCGGAGGCGGGCACGCCGCGCGCGGTGAGCGCGTCGACCACCTCGGCGGCGCGACGGTTGGAGCGCACCAGCACCGCGAGGTCCGCAGGGGAGACGCCCGGCTCGGCGAGCAGTTCGACGATCCCGTCGGCCACGGCGGTCGCGTGCTGCCCATGGGTGAGCCTCTTCGGGACTTCGGGCACCCAGGCCTCCAGCCGGCCCTCCGGATGCCCGTCCGCGGCGCGGCGCGCCACCGCCTGCGGTGCCGCGTCCATCACCACCCGGTGGCGCGGAAGCTCGGGGAAGACCTGCGGGAACACCTCGTTGACCAGGTCGAGAACCGGCTCCTGGGAGCGCCAGGAATGCTCGAGGTCCTGCACGGAGGCCGCGCCGAGGTCCGCCGCCCCGGACTCGATCCGGTCGATGATGCCGAGCATCAGGGCGGGGTCCGCGTCGCGGAAGCCGTAGATCGCCTGCTTCGGGTCCCCCACCCAGATCTTGTCCTCGACGAGCTCGCTGAGCGCGAGGAACAGGCCGAGCTGCACGGGGGAGGTGTCCTGGAACTCGTCGACCGCGAGCAGGCGGAAGCGGGAGCGGATCGCCTCCCGCGCCCTCGCGGAGGAGCGCACCAGGGCGAGGGTGCGCACCTCCTGGTCGGTGAAGTCGATCAGCCCCAGCGCGTCCTTGTGCGCCTGATAGGCCTCGAGGGACTCCGCGGCGGTCTCCATCACCAGCGCGATCACGGCGCGCACGTCGGCCTGCAGGAGGGGATTGGCGAGCAGCTCGGCGGAGACCGTGCTGGCCACCCCCAGCAGCGCCTGGTCCACGTCCTTGCTGTAGGCGTAGCCCTTCGCCTCCGGGTCCGCGGCCTTCCCGTGGGCCACGGCCGCGAGCTTCGCCCAGCGCGACCACGGGGCGCGGGCCGGCTGCGCGAGGTCGCGATGCAGGGCGTCGAGGGTCTCGAGCCGCGTGCGCACCGTCCCGGCGCCCTTCTGCGTGAACGGGCCGTCGCCGGCCTCCGAGGCGTGCACGTCCTCCCACAGCCCGACCAGCGCCGCATCGAGCGCGGCGAGCCAGGCCGGGCGCCGGTCCTCGGCGGCGGCGGGCGGCAGCGCGGCCTCCCTGTACTCCTCCCAGGCGGTCGCGACGCCGTCCCGCAGCGACTGCGCGTCCAACAGGTTGGTGCGAGCCCGTGCGGCGAGTTCCCGCACATGGGCGCGCCACGAGGGGGAGGAGAGGTAGGGCAGCTCCGGGTCCTCCTCGCCGTCGTGCTCGGTGCGGGCGAGCAGGTCGGTGGCCCGGGATCCGGCCAGCGCCGCGGTCTCGTCGATCGCGGCGCGGAAGGCCGCCCGCTGCCGGTCCTCGTCGAGCACCTGCACGTCGGGGGAGATCCCGGCGTCGAGCGCGAACTCCTTCAGCAGGTCGCCCGAGACCGAGTTCACGGTGCTGATCAGGGCGCTGTCGATGCCGCGGGCGGCCTCGAGCTGGCCGCGCTCGAGCAGGGTGCGCCGCACCCGGTCGCGCAGCTCGGCGGCCGCCTTGGTGGTGAAGGTCGTGGCGATCAGCTGGGACGGGTCGAGCCCGTCCGCGATGCGCTGCGCGATCTCGTGGGTGAGGGTGTGCGTCTTGCCGGATCCGGCCGACGCGTTGATCAGGGTGAAGGTGGGGCTCATCGCCGGTCTCCCGTCAATCCGCACAGCGGCGCGTGCTCGCTGCCGGCGCAGTGGTTCTCGACCAGCAGCCCGCCGGCCTCCCGGGCCGCTCGCCGGGCCTTCGCGGTGGCGCTGCGGACGGTGCTCCAGCTCGCCCCGACCTCCAGCCCGGCGCCGTCCAGCAGCTCCCGGCAGCCGGCGCGCACGGTGCCGGCGGCGATCTCGTCGAGCGCGGCGGTGACCGCCGCGACCATCCGCCGCCAGGACTCGCCCGTGTCCATCGGCGGGCGCCGATGCGGGTCCAGCCGCGGATCGGAGGAGACGAACTCGCCGCTGCGCAGCAGGAAGTAGCCGACGTCCGCGGGCGGGGCGGCGGGATCCTCCTGCGCGAGGGTCCAGGCGTAGGCGGCCAGCTGGATGGCCTCGCCGGTGTCGTGGAGGTCGCCGTAGCGGGTGCTGCTGCGGGACCACTTGAGGTCCAGGACGGTGGGGCGACCCTCGGCGTCCACCGCGTCCATGTCCCGGCTGCCGCGGAAGCGCACGGTCCGCTCCCCGCCCGCGAGCGGGAGGGCCAGCGGCACGTCGAAGCGGGATTCGGTGCCGGTGATCCGCAGCCCGGCCCGGGCGGTGCCGGCGAAGAGCTCGCCGAGGGCGCGCACCGCCCGCTCGCGCACGTCGGCGCGTTCGGCGGCGCGGCCGGGAAGGTCGAGCTCCGAGGCGAGCTGGGGGACGAGTCGGTCGAAGACCTCCCCGATCCCGGTGCTGCTCGGAGCCTCCAGCGCCGTGCCGCCGAGTGCGGCGTCGAAGCGCTCGTGCACGAGAGTCTCGACCACCGCGTGCACGAGGGTGCCGATCATCCGGCTGCCGGTGGGCAGAACGGCGACCTCGGCCGGGCGGATGTCCAGCGCGTACTCGAGCGTCCAGTGCTGGGGACAGGCGATCAGCGCGGCGGCCTGCGTGTAGGAGAGCCGCTCGGGCAGCAGGTGCGGGGCCGGGGCGATGCGACGCACCAGCTCCTGCGGCGGCGCGGGATGCCGCTCGGGCGGGATGGTCACCGGCAGGCTGCGGCCGGCCAGGGACCAGGTGCCGCCCTCGACGAGGGACTCGGGGGAGCGCCGCGCCCGCCCCGAGGCGGCCTCGAGGTGCGCGAGCAGGCCGCTGGGGCCCGGCACCTCCTCGCAGCGTCGGCCGGGCAGCACCGCCACCACCGATCGGGCCCGGCGCAGGGCCGCGAGGGCGGCGTCCACCTGCAGGGACGCCATCTGCGACGGTTCCAGGACCCGTCCCCCGCCGGCGCTCAGGGCCTTGGCCTCCGCGGGGTCCCAGCGCGCGGCGGAGGGGGTGTCGTCGGCCGACGGGCCCCACCACAGCACGGTCCCGCCCATGGTCTGCATGTGCGCCGGCCGAGTGGTCACGGCCCACTCGGAGACCTCGCGGACCGCACGCGGCGACGGGCCGGACCCGCCGCAGCTGTCGATGATCTGCTGCAGGGTGCGGCGGGTGAGCGGCGCGTCCGGATCGAGCATCCCCAGCACCTGCTGCAGCACCTGCACCTGGGTGAGGCTCGCCAGCAGGTCGCCCTCGCCGCGGGTGACCGCGCGCAGCCGCTCCACGAGCCAGTCCAGGCGTCGCGAGAGCTCGGGCGGTCGCAGGTCCCCGACGGGCAGCGGGTCTCGCACCAGGGCATCGATCGCCCTCGCCGCCGCGAGCGCCTTCTCGTGCCCGTCGCCGGCGTCCTCCGCGATCTCGGTGAGTGCGGCCTGCCAGGCGGGGCCGCCGATGCCGGGCTCCCGGCCGAGGGCCCGCAGCAGTCGGCGGCGGGCGGCGGCGGGCACCAGGCCGACGGGCTCGGCGTCGCCGTCGGCCCCCGGCAGCACCCGCAGGTCGAGCAGTGCGGCGAGCTGATGCACGTCCACCGGGGCGGTGGCGACCTCGAGGAAGAGGCCGAGCACCTGATGGTGGGCGCGGTCGCGGGACGGGGCGACGTGGCCGACGGCGGGCAGGCCGCGACGGTGCAGCGCACGATCCAGCACGTCGGTGTCGGCAGCGGCCAGGACCGTCAGGGGGCCCTCCTCCGTGGCGGGCGCCGCAGCCAGGAAGCGTGCGGCAGCATCGGCGGCGGACCACTCGTCCAGCGCCTCGACCACGGTCAGCGCCGGGTCGCCGCCCGGCGCCGCCTCCGACGTCGTGCAGCGCACCCCGGCTCCCTGCAGAAGGGACAGCAGGTGGGGCCAACGCCCGGGCAGGGCGTCGGCCGCCTCGTGGAGCACGATCTCCTCGATCCCGAGCGGCCACCCCGCGGCCTCTCCCTCGAGCAGGGAGCACACCTCGGCGAGGTCGTCGGCCGGGGCGGGGGAGAGGGTGCCGGCCGCGCCGAGGCGCACCGAGCGCTCGAGATCGCGCATGGTCGCCAGGCGCTCCGGAAGCGTGCCCTCGGCCTCCCCGATCCGCCATCCGGTCTCCACCGCGGCGTCGCGCCGGCGCAGCAGCTGCCGGGCCGTGCTCCAGGGGTCCACGGCGAAGGAGCGCGCGGGCCAGAACGCCGACGGATCCGGCAGCGCGGCGAGGTGCTCCTCGATCAGCCGCAGGTACTGCGCGACCCGCACCGCCGGCTCGACCGAGGGCCGGGTCAGCCCGAGCCGGTTCTGCAGCAGCTGCACGAGCGCCCGCGGCCCCATCCGTGCGCCGCCCAGCGCGCCGTGCCCGTCGGCCCAGGCGGCGCCGTCGAGGGACCAGCCGAACTCGATCCGCATCCACCGGCTCCTTCTCGTGGTCGTCCCCGCGGGTGTCCCCGTGGTCGTCGCGGCCCCGTCGGCCTCCGGTCCCACAGTAGGGGAGGCGGCCGACGACCGAGGCGGGACACCTGGATCGGCGCTGCGCGGTGCTGGTAGCGTCACGGCCATCACGAGTGCGGATCCGGGGGGAGACAGCGATGGCGTTCCAGGGGATGGACGTCCAGCAGGTCGCGGAGCACGCCGAGCGGATCGACCGCGGCCGGGAGCAGCTCGCCGAGGAGCTGCGGGCGGTCGAGTCCACCGTCGGCGCCTCCCACGGCTTCTGGATCGGACCGGATGCCGACCGTTTCCGGGACCACTGGAACACCGTCTACGCCGGCGCGGGGCAGGGCGCGCTCGCGCAGCTCTCCGACCGCGCGAGGACGCTCGGGGACGAGGTCGAGGAGCAGGAGTCCGCCTCGTCGCCCGAGGACGGGAGATCCGGCGAGGACGGCAGGTCCGGCGACGGATCCGGCACCGGCCCCGGCAGGGGAGGAGCCTCGGACACCGCGGCCGACGACGGCGACGATCGCGGCTCGGTCGATCCCGAGGTGGCCCGGGCCTGGCGGGACATGACCGACGAGGAGCGTCGCCAGGTCGCCCAGGAGATCGTCGACGGCGAGTTCGCGAAGTACGGGCTCGACCCCGTGGACATCTCCTTCGAGGACATGGACGGGAACGGGTACTGGCGCGACGGATTCCTGACGCTCGGGCGCAAGCTCGCCATCAATCCCGACCGTCTCTCCAACCCGGACATCCTGCACACCCTCGCCCACGAGGTCCGCCACGCCGCCCAGCACGAGTTCATCAGGAGGACGGCGCCGGAGATCCGCCCCCCGATCACCGGCAGCAGGAGGAACGAACGCTTCGCGGAGATCGAGGAGGAGCACGGGGTGACCCGCGAGGAGATCGAGTCCTGGCGCAGGAACTTCGGCCCGTTCAGCTACAAGAGACCACCGGATCCGCTCCCCGAGGAACACTCCGACGAGGAGAAGGCGGAGTACGACCGGAAGTTCCAGGAGTACCTCGACCAGCCCGTCGAGGTCGACGCCCGCACGGGCGGGCGCGAGTTCGTCGAGGGCCTCACCCTCGAGGACCTCGAGGACTACCAGCGCGGGGCCGGCGTGCCGGTCGGTGAGCGATGAACGCCTCGCTGCCCCGACGCACCACTCTCGTCGCGGGGGTGCTCTCGACGCTCGCCGCGTGCGGCCGCACGCCGACCTCCGAGTGCGTGCAGGGCCCCGCGGCGGGCACCGACGGGGACACGGCCGACGGGGCGCCCGGCGACGCCGACCCGCTGCCGGGCACGGTGCTGTCCGAGCGCGGGCTGGCGCTCTCCCCGGACGGCTCCCGCCTCGCGGCGAACCAGACGACCGACCGCCGACGGCTGGGGCTGAGCGACACGGCGGGGACGGTGGTGTGGGACGCCCACAGCGGCGAAGTGCTCACCCGCTTCGACAACGGCCGTGCGGGGGCTCTCGCCTGGCACCCGGAGGACGAGCTGCTCGCCGTCGGCGGACGGTCCACCATCCAGCTCAGCACGCCCGGCGGCGAGGTGCTGTGGACCCTCAGCGGCCACGAGGAGCCGCGCGGCGCCCCGGCGGAGATCCGGGACCTCGCCTTCAGCCCCGACGGCCACGCGCTGGCCTCGCTCGGCAGCGACGGGAACGTGCGTCTGTGGACGGTCGGCGGGCGGCAGTGCTCCCCGGGGCGGGTGCTGAGCGTGCGCGGCCGGGACGCGCTCACCCTCGCCTGGTCACCGGACGGCGGCACCCTCGCGGTGTCCGGCCCCGGCCGTGCGGTGGAGCTCTGGGACCCCGCCTCCGGGGAGCGGAGGGCGCGGCTCTCCGACATCGACGGATCCCCGTACGGAGTCGCCTATGACGAGGACGGCTCGCTGCTGGTCGGGACTGCCGAGCCCGTCGGCCTGCTCGTCGTCGACGCGGCCGACGAGACCGGCGGGTCCGCCGAGTCCGGGCCGGAGCCGCTGTCGAGGCGTCCCCGCTCGCTCACCGCCTCCGGCGATCGGATCGCCGTCGGCGGCGAGAACGACAATCAGGTGATGGTGTGGGATCGTGCAGCGGACGAGCGGACCGACCTGCCGCGGGTGCCGGGATCGGTGGGACGTCTGCGGTGGTCGCCGAGCGGTGACGTGCTCTTCGGCGTCTCCGCCGGCGAGGGCGTGGTCCGCTGGGACGGCGGGCAGTGGCATCCCCTCGACGGTCCGTGACCTCGAGGGACGTCGAAGCACGTCGCGGGGTGCCGGGAGAGCGAGACGGAGGAGCGGACATGGCAGGACCTGAGGATCGACAGCAGGAGACCTTCGGCGACCTCGCCGAGGCCTTCGTGCGCGCGCCCGGCCCGGCGACGCTCGAGAGGCTGCAGGCCGCGATACTGCGGGCGCCCGGATTCGACCCGCTGGTGTCGGTCGGGGCGATCCTCGCGACGGCACGGACCCCCCGCGCGGTGCTCGACGAGCTCGGAGCCCGGATGCCGGGACTGCTGCTGAGCCCGTCGGCGCACGCCGCGCAGGCCCGTGCCTTCGCGGAGCTGGGCGAGGAGGGGCCCGCGGGGATCGAGCGCCGTATGGCGCAGCTGGCGCTCGAGGCCGTCCGCGGCAGCGGCGAGGGCACCGAGCAGAGTCCCTACCGGGTGCTGCGCCTCGAGGACGAGTACGACCTGCTGGCGGCGGAGGGCCGGCGGTCGACGGGGCAGACGGAGCACTCCGACGACCGTCGCGTCCTCGACGAGCACTCCCTGGCGGACGACGGCCGGATGTGGTTCGAGCTGCTGTGGCGGTCGCCGACGGATCTCAGCGGTCGATCCCTCAGCGGTTGAACGGGTCGTCGGAGCGAACCGGCCAGCTGAAGCCGCGCTCGTAGAGCGTGGAGGCGGACTCGTCGGGGGCCAGCACCAGGTCCACGCCGTCCCCGGTGACGTGCAGCGTGCCGTCGCCCTGCTCCTGAACCGTCAGGGCGATGTCGAGGGTCTCCGCCTCGAGGAACTCGTGGATGGACTGGCCCTCCTCCCGCAGCGGCTTCAGCGAGAGCTCGACGGCGCCCTCCCCGGTGCGCTGGTAGGTCCCGCTCAGCAGCGTCCCGTCGGCGAGGCGCAGCTGCACCTGGGAGGCCTCGCCGTAGAGGGTGTCGCCGAAGGCGATGCGGGCCCAGCGGTCGTCCTCGCTCAGCTGTGCGGCCGGCTCCGCGGTGTCCTCCTGCACGGTCCACACGCCGGCCGGCACCGAGTCGTCGGTGCTGCGGGGCTCGTACAGCTGCGCGCTGCTCCAGGCGACCAGCACGGCGATCGCCACGGCGGCGATCGGCCCCAGGACGTTCGTGACGCGGGCCAGGGGGCGCCAGGGGATCAGCGTGGGGAGCGGACCGCGGGGGATCTGCCCGCGCGTGAAGAAGGCGCGGAAGACCCGGGGCATCCACGGGATCAGCACGATCAGCGCCATCACCAGGTAGATCAGGGTCGGGGTCTTGACCATCACGTCGTAGCCCAGGTTGAGCACCAGCACGAGCGCCATCGACCCCGCGGCGAGGACGGCGCCGAAGGGCACCGAGCGGCGCCACAGCAGGGCGAGGCCCGCCCCGGTCTCGGCCAGGCCCGCCAGGAACTGGAACAGGGGGGAGAAGGCGACCATCCGCCAGAGCAGGCCCATCGGGCTCATCTCGCCGTGGGCGATCAGTGCGTCACCGGGGTCGGAGAGCCCGAACTGGCCCAGGACGAGCTTGGTGCCGCCGTAGTAGAGCAGCACGAGGGCCAGCAGCAGGCGGACGGCACCGTGCGCCCACCAGCCCATCGTCACGGCGACGGTGCGGCCTATCCGTTTCTCGGTGGAGTAGTCGGCGACGGACCCCGCGGACCCGTCGGTCACGGCAGCCTCGGCAGGGCCGGTGACCTCGGCGTGCTCGACGGGCTCGGGGACGGGCCGGCCGGCGGCGGGCTGGTCGGGCGAGGGCTGGTCAGTGGTGCTCATGGGGCCACTCCATCGCAGCGGAGGGCCCTGCCGGATCAGTCGCCGGGGTGGACCGGGGTCGACTTTCGGCGGATCATCACCGTTCGGTGCGCCTCCGGCAGCACGTCACAGCCGGGCGAACTCCCGCACCCAGGACGCCTCGGAGCGCAGCCGCCGGCCCGGCACCAGGTGCCCGTCGGCGACGAAGCCCTCCTCCCGTCCGCGCAGCTCCTCGACCAGGATCTGTCGGTGCCGGGCCAGCTCCTCGGCGTGCTCTGGGAGGGGAGCCAGGTCGTGCAGCTCCTGCGGGTCGGCCTCGAGGTCGAACAGCTGCTCGTGGCCGTCCCCGGAGAACCATATGTATTTGCGGCGCTCGGAGCGGATCCACTGCATCGAGTGTCGGCCCAGCGACCCGATCAGGTGCTCCCCGTGCAGGTGCTCGCGCAGCGTCTCACCGCGGGTCGCCCCGCGCAGACTGCGCCCATCGACCCCGTCCGGCACCTCGGCGCCGGCCAGGTCCAGCAGCGTCGGCATCAGATCGCGCAGTTCCGCGATCGCGTCCACCTCGCCGGCCTCGCCCCAGCCCTCACGCCAGCGCGGCGGGACGTGCACCACCAGCGGCACCCTGGCGGAGCCCTCGTAGCCCACGGACTTCCGGTACATGTCGTGGTCGCCCATCATGTCCCCGTGGTCGGAGACCACCACGATCACGGTGTCCTCGAGCATGTCGAGGTCGGAGAGTGTCTCGCGCAAGCGGTTCAGCTGCAGGTCGATGAACTCGATCGAGCCGTAGTAGCCCGCACGGACCTGCTGATGGGTGGTCTCCTTCTGCGCCCCGAACTCCGCCTCCGCACGGAAGTCGCGGCGGTGCGCGTCGAAGCGGGAGACCCAGTCGCCGATCGGTCGCTCGGGGATCTCCCGCTCGCGGTATTTGTCCCACAGCCACTGCGGCGGGTCGTAAGGCGCATGCGGCCGGTGGAAGGACATGTACAGGAAGAGCGGCCGGGTCGGGTCGCGCCGTTCGAGGACCCGGAAGGACTGATCGGCCACCCAGCGCGTCGGGTGCAGCCGCTCCTCGCGCTCCCAGGGTCGCGCCGTCATCGCGTTGCAGCCGATGCCGGTCTCCTGGTGATCGGCGCGCGGGTCGCCGGTCTCGCGGCGCAGGAACTCCACATAGTCGTCGATCGCCGCCGACGGGCCCCGGGTGAGCCGGCGCGAGACGTGCAGGAACCCGTCGTGCAGCAGCACCTCGTCGAACCCGCACCGCGCCCGGTCCGGGAACACGTGCATCTTTCCCACGCCGACGGTCTGGTACCCGGCCCTCCCCAGCGTGGACTGCAGGGTCACCGGGTAGGCGTCCGGGAAGGAGATCCCCTCCCGGTACCCGTAGCGGCCGTGCAGGTCCGGGGACTTCCCGGTGAACAGCGCGACCCGTGCGGGGACGCAGGTGGGCGTCGCCGAGTAGGCACGGGTGAAGCGGTACCCCTCCCGCGCGAGGTCGTCGAGGTTCGGGGTGTCGATGAGGTCGTTGCCGGCGGCGCCCATCGCATCGGCCCGCATCTCGTCGACGCACACCAGGATGATGTTCGGCTGCCCGATCGAGGGGGTGTCTGGGGCGGGTGTCACGGCGGGGATCATCCCTTCACAGCGCCGGAGAAGGACTCGATGAAGTACTTCTGGAGAATGATGAACACGACGATGATCGGCAGCAGTGCGATCGTCGAGGCTGCGGACATCATCCCCCAGTCGCTGAAGTACTGGTTCTGCAGGCTGTAGATGCCCACGGCCAGAGTGCGCAGCTCGGGCTGCGAGAGCGTCAGCACCAGCGGGAGCAGGAAGTCGTTCCATGCGTGCATGAACTGCAGGATCACGGCGGTGGCGATCACCGGGCCGGACAGGGGAAGGTACACGCGGGCGAAGATCCGCAGGAACCCGGCACCGTCGATCTTCGCGGCCTCCTCGAGCTCCTTCGGCAGCTGTGCGAAATAGCCGGCGAAGAGCAGCACGACGATCACGCTGACGCCCCCCGCTTCGGCGAGGGTCATCCCCCAAAGGCTGCCCGACAGGCCCAGCGCATCGATCAGGTCGAAGATCGGGATGACGGTGTACCCCTGAGGAAGGAACACCACCAGCGCGAGCAGCGCGTAGATGATCTTCTTCCCTGGGAACGTGTACCGGCCCAGGACATATCCGAGCAGTGCGTTGACCGTCACCGAGATCAGGATCGACATCCCGGTCACGAAGATCGTGTTCAGGAAGTACCGGCCCATGTTCGCCTCCCGCCATGCCCGGACGTAGTTGTCCAGGTGCAGCGTGGAGGTGAACGGGTTCAAGGAACCGAAGATCTCGGCGTTGGACTTGAAGGAGCTGGAGACCACCCAGATGAACGGATAGATCCATACCAGAGCGATCGGCAGCAGGACGAGGCCGCCGAGGATGAGTGCGATTCGCTCAGAGCGTTTGAGGCGGCGCCGGGGTCCGGCACCGGCAGGTCTGCCGCGTTCCTCTGAACCGGCGGCAGAGACCTGCGGTGGGATGACGGACGAATTCGCGGTCATTTCGTGAGCCTCGCTCTCTGATCGGCGACGAGCTTGAGGGCCCACCCCTGCAGCAGGGCGATCACCAGTGTCGCCAGGCCGAAGAAGCAGCCTGCGGCGGAGGCGTACCCGAGGCGGGGCACCCCGCCGGCGGAGTCGGGGGCGAAAGCGGTGCGGAAGATGTACACCTCGACCACCTCGGAGGAGTAGTAGGGGCCACCGCCGGTCAGGGCCTGGATCAGCGCGAAGGCGTGCAGGTTCTCGTTCGCCGTGAGCACGATGATGATCACGGCGAAGGGGATGAGGATCGGCAGAGTGATCCTCATCAGACGCTGGACAGCGCCCGCCCCGTCCATCTCCGCGGCCTCGTAGTACTCGGCAGGCACCGTCTGCAGCGCGGCGAGCCAGTAGATGAGCGTCATGCCGAAGTTCTTCCAGGTGTGCAGCGCGAGGGCGCTCCACAGGGCGAGCTTCGGATCGGAGAGGAACTCGACCGGGGTGTCGGCCAGACCGCTCTGGGTCATGAAGAACGAGACCGGTCCGTTGCTCGGGGAGAGCACGAAGGTGAGCACCACGCCGATGACCGACGCAGCGGCCATCACCGGCAGGAAGAACACGGTGCGGAAGAAGGTCGACAGGCGGCCCCGGATCACGTTGTTCAGCACGATCGCCAGGATGAGGGCGAGGACCACGCGCAGCGGGACGCCGATGAACACGAAGATCATCGAGCGTCCGAAGGAGCCCCAGAAGAGCGGGTCCGACATCAGCTCGCGATAGTTCGCCAGGCCCACGAAGGTCTTCGCGTCGGTGAAACCGTTCCACTCGGTCAGCGAGAAGTACCAGGAGGCGAACATCGGGTAGAACACGAACAGGGCGGTGAGGGCCAAGCCGGGCAGGATGAACAGGTAGATCCAGAACAACTCGGAGCGGCCTCTGCGGATGCGTCCGCCTGGGGGCGCGGCCATGTCGGTGGCGCTCATCAACGCTCCAGAGCTGCGTAGTCATCCGCGGCGTAGTCCGTCGTCGGGTCCCAGTTGGGGAACTGCAGCTCGCTGTAGTCCACTGAGGCGCCGTCCGCAGCGGCGGCCTCGAAAGCCTTCTCCATCTCCTCGTCCAGGCGTGAGTCGAGATCGGCCAGCGCGGCTTCGGCGTCGGTGATCTGCCCGGTGAAGATCCCCTCGATGGTGGCGGAGATGCTGGGGTCGCTCGCCTGCAGCTTGAGCGTGACCTTGCCCGCCTCCTCGTTGCGGATCTCGAACTGGGGGCAGGCTCGCATGTATCGGGTGGCGAGGTCGGCGACCAGGGCGGCACGGTCGTTCAGCTGTGTCTGATCGGCGGAGTTGTTGGCCTCCTCGATCGTCGATACCAGGAAGCCGTCGGAGAGCTCGATCATGGCTCGCTGCCCGTCCACGGAGCCCATGAACTCGATGACCGCCGCGGCGGCATCGAGGTTCGGGGTGTCAGCGTAGAGCCAGGCCATGTTCGCTCCGGTCTCACGGAACGGGATCGTGTAGTCCGAGCCGTCAGGGGAGGGCAGCGGAAGGATCGAGTACTCGAAGTCCGGGGAGTCCTTCTCCCACTGCGAGATGTCCCAGGGGCCGTTGAGCGAGATGCCCGCCAGTCCGGTGGGGAACTGGGCGCGGGCATCGGCGTCCTTCAGGGTGAGGAACCCGGGCACGAAGGAACCGTCATCGACCAGTGCGAGCACGAACTCGAGGGCCTGCAGGTACTCGGGGGAGGAGTACTCGAACCGTCCGGTCCTCATGTTCATGCCGTCGGAGTTGCCCAGCCAGCCTGCGGTATTGGCGAGGTTCCCCACCACGATGTCGAGGTGATCCGCGGTGGAGAGGATGCCCGGAGTCCCCGCGGCCGTGATCTCGCGGGCGAGCGAGCGCAGATCGTCCCAGGTCGAGACCTCCTCGACGGGCACGGAGACCCCGGCGGCCTCAGCTGCCGCGTGCGAGATGTACTGGGTGATGTCGAGGCGACGGGTGGAGTTCAAGGGCCAGCTGTAGGTCTTGCCATCGAACACATGCACGCCGTTGATCAGCGCGGTCTCGGGGAAGCCCGCCTTCCAGGTGGCGAAGTCCGGGAGGACGTCGTCCAGCGGCTGCACCCACCCCTCGTTGATCGCCGTCTCGGGGGGCACGTTCTGCGGCAGGGCGAAGACGTCCGGTGCCGAGCCGTTGCGGATGCCGAGTGGCACGACCTGGTTGACCTGGTCCCATCCTGAGCCGTCGTACTGCGTGTTCACATCGGGGAACTGCTTGCCGAACTCCTCGATCACGGCGCCGATGAACACGGCTTTGAGATCTCCGGAGTCCATCCACAGCAGCTGGGTCGAGTCGGTGGTCTCGGGGTCGAAGGCGAACGCGAAGCCGTCAGCGGATCCGCTGGAGGCGGCGTCGTCGCCGCCGGTCTCGATCGAGCACGCGGAGAGCCCGCCCACCATGAGCGCGGTGGCACCGAGGAGCGAGCGCCTGCGAAATCTGAGGCGGGGAGCAGTGGTGGACATGGGTTCCTCCTAGGACGTCTGACCAGGTTCTGCCGAGCGGGCAGCGCACGAGCGGACTAGCTGAGCCGGGCGACTGCACGGTGCTCGATGAGAGAGAGCGGCCGGAGCCCGGAGTGCACGGGTCGACATTCCGGCTGTGGAACCGACGTCCGTGGTATTTCGATTAACCACGCACTAGAATGTGTGCCGTGAGCCACTCTGTCAAGCCCCCGTCCCCGCCGAGCCGTCGGCCCACCCAGGCCGATGTCGCCGAGAGGGCAGGGGTGTCGACGGCGACGGTCTCGCACATCCTCAGCGGTCGTTCCGATCGGAAGGGGACCGGCAATGTGCGCACTCGCGAGCGCGTCGAGCAGGCGATGGAGGAGCTCGGCTATCGGCCGAACTGGGCCGGGCGCGCACTGCGGCGCCAGCGCACGGGACTGATCGGCGCCCTGGTCTCCGCTCCGAGCAATCCGTGGCGCGAGAATCTGGTCGCCCTCGCGCAGGAGGAGCTCGCCCGCCACGGATTGGACCTCGTGGTGTTCCCCGACGTGCGAGCGGGGGCCGCGCTCGACCGGGTCCGCGACCTCCTGGATCGCCGGGTCGTGGACGCCTGCTTCACCGTGCATCTCGAGGACGATGATGAGCCCAGCCATCTCGCTCGCAGTGCGATTCCGGTGATCGCCTTCGCGGAGAGCGGCTTCGACGGAGTTGCGAAGGTGCGTCACGGGTACGCGGACGCGGCCCAGGAGGCAGTCCTCTCGCTCAGAGCGCGCGGAGTGCGGCGCTTCGTGCTGGCGAGAGAACGCATTGAAGGCGGCGGGAGTCGCGACACGGTCTTCACCGCTCCGATCCTGTCGGTCCTGGAGCCCGATTCTGCTGTCGCCGAGGCCGTGCTGGTCGACATTCCGTATCGCATCGGAGCGGACCTCACCGGCATGCCCTGGCGGATGCTGTCAGGGGCCAGGGCGGAGGATCCCGTGGTGGTGATGTGCCACAGCGACCGACTGGCCATCCAGGTCGCGGCAGAATGCCTGCGGCGAGGAATCGGGCTGGGCCGCTCCGTCGGCGTCGTGGGCCGTGGTGACCTGCCCGAAGGTGCTCGGATGCCGGTGTCGCTCAGCACTCTGGGGGGTGCCGGTGCCGACTACACCGCGGTGTTCGCCGCGCTTGCCGACGCCTCGAGGACCGGTGCGCAGATCGACGAGGAGTGGACGTTCCCCTGGCGTTTCGTCGAGCGCTCCTCGACCTCGGAACTGCTCCGACGATGACGTCGACGGGCCCGAACTCCCTGAGGAGTTCGGGCCCGTCGGAGGTGGGAGGGCTCAGCCCTGGTCGGCGGAGCCGGGATGCGCCCACGGCGGGGTCTGGCCGGAAGCCTGCTGCCCGGCCTGCTGCTGCGCCTCGCGGGCTCGCTGCTCGGACTGCTGGCGCGTGCGCTCGGCACGGGCTCGCTCCTGCTCGCGCAGCTGCTCGGCGGAGACCCGCTTGCGATCGGCGGCATCGGCGACGTCCGCGTTCTGGCTCGCCTCGGCCGCGGCCTGCGACTGCAGCATGGCGGTGCGGATCTCGTCGCCCATGCCCCCCACGGCGCCCGGGTTGCTCGGCAGGTACAGCACGTTGGAGCGGCCGTTGCGGGCCACGTCCTGCATGGTGTCGAAGTACTGGGTCATGAGCAGCAGCTGCTCGGCGGAGTTCTCGATGCCGACCTTGCGCAGCATCTCGTACTGCTCGGCGATGCCCAGGGCGATCGCCTTGCGCTGGGCGGCGACGCCCTCACCCTGGAGGCGCTTGGACTCGGCCTCGGCCTCGGCCTGGGTGACGCGCTTGATCTTGTCCGCCTCGGCGAGCGACTGCGCCGCGACGCGGTCGCGCTGGGCGGCGTTGATGGAGTTCATCGAGTCGCGCACCCGCTGGTCCGGAGAGATGTCCTGGACCAGGGTGTTGATGATGTTGAAGCCGAACTCCTGCATGCGGGCCGAGAGGGTGTTCTCGACGCTGCGGGCGATGTCGTCCTTCGACTCGAAGGCGGCGTCCAGCTCGAGGGAGCTCAGCGCCGAGCGGACGGTGTCGAACACGTAGGAGCGGATCTGCGCCTCGGCGTTGGAGAGCTTGTAGTACGCGTCGACGACCTGCTCCTCCTTGATCACGTACTGCACCGCGACCGGGACGTTGACGAACACGTTGTCCTTGGTCTTGGACTCGATGTTGACCTCGAGCTGCTGGACGCGCAACGAGATCGGCTTGGTGGTGTTGTCGACGAACGGCGCCTTGAAGTTCAGACCCGCGTGCGCGACGCGCTTGAACTTGCCGAAGCGCTCGACGATGACCGCCTCACGCGAGTGCACGGTGAACATCAGCGAGGTGCGCAGGCCGCCGAACAGCAGCGCGGCCACGATCACCAGGAAGATGAGCACGCCGACGCCCAGGACGAGGAAGAGAATGACGCCTTCCACGGGGTCCCCTTTCGTTGAGGTGGATGATGTGACCCACGCTACCAACCCTTCCGGGGAGGCACCTGGTCGTTCGCCTCAGCGAAGGCCCAGCTCGGCCTCGATCCGTCGGGCGATCCGCACCGGGGGCACCGGCGGGGCGTAGCGCCGCAGCACCGTGCCCTCGCCGTCGATGAGGAACTTGGTGAAGTTCCAGGCGATGCGACCGCCGATCACCCCGGCCTTCTGCGTGCACATCCACCGCCACAGCGGATGGGCCGTGGGGCCGTTGACGTCGATCTTGGAGAACAGCGGGAAGGTCACCTCGAAGTCGGAGGTGCAGACCTCCTTGGTGTCCTCATCGGTGCCGGGATCCTGGTGGAACTGGTCCGAGGGGAAGCCGAGCACCGTGAAGCCGTGCTCCGCGTAGCGGTCGTGGAGCGTCTGCAGGCCGATCAGCTGCGGGGTGAAGGCGCATTCGGTGGCGATGTTGACGACGAGCACCAGGCGGCCGCGGTAGGCGGCCATCTCCCGGCGCTCGCCGTCGATGGTGGTCGCGCGGAAGTCATGGAAGGGGGTGGTGCTGCGGTGTCCGTCCATGCTCTCTCTCCTCGCGCGGGCTCTCCCATGGTAGGTCGATGGTCCCTGGGAGAGGTCAGGGCTTCTTGGTGAGGAACATGGCCAGCCGCTTGGTGCGGGTGATCACGTGGATCTCACCGGTGGTGACGTCCTCCTCGAGCTTCTCGAGGGTCACCCCGCGGGTCTCGGGGACGAAGCGCCACACGAACAGCAGCGCCACCACGCCGATCACGGCGAAGAGGAGGAACGAGCCGGTGATCCCGACGCCGCTGACGAGGGAGGGGAAGAACAGCGCGAGCACGCCGTTGACGCCCCAGCCGAAGAACACCGCGATGCCGATCCCCAGGCCGCGCATGTGCAGCGGGAAGATCTCCGCGAGCCACACCCAGACGGCGACGTTGAGGAAGGACTGCATCGAGAGCACGAAGCCGACCACGAGGATCAGGATCACGATCGGACGCAGCGGGTTGCCCGCGGGCAGGGCCTGGGAGGCGATGGCCACCAGGCAGTGGAAGGTGGTGGTCAGCGTGAGGCCGATGAGGAAGGTGGTGCGGCGGTCGAGGCGGTCCATGTTGCGCAGCGCGATGATGCCGCCGATGACGGCGACCACGCCGAAGGCGATGTTGGCGAGGGTCGCCTGGTGCGCGGTCATCCCGGACTCCTCGAGAACGCGGGTCCCGTAGTACATGATCGAGTTGATGCCGGTGAGCTGCTGGGTCATCGAGACGCCGATGCCGATCAGCACGATCCCGATGAGGTAGCGGTTGGACAGCAGCGCCTTCAGCCCGATGGCCGGCTGGTGCTCCTCCTCGATCGTGACCAGCTCGACGTCGGCGAGCTCGGCCTCGGCCCGCTCCTCGGAGCGCACGGTCTTCAGCACGGCCAGGGCCTCCTCGCGGCGACCCTTCTCGACGAGCCAGCGCGGGGACTCCGGCATGCGCAGCATCCCGATGAACAGCGCGACCGCGGGCAGCGCGCACATGGCGAACATGACGCGCCAGATCCCGGTGATGTGATCGCCGAGGGTCGCGGCGATGATGTAGTTCATGACGAAGGCGGCCAGCTGGCCGGAGACGATCGCGAGCTCGTTGCGGCCCGTGATGGAGCCGCGGATCTCGTAGGGCGCCATCTCGGCCAGGTACACGGGCACGACGGTCGACGCCGCTCCGACGGCGAGGCCGAGCATGATGCGCCCTCCCACCAGCATCGAGTAGCCGATCGCGGAGTGGCTCCCGTACTCGGGCCCGGGCAGGGACGTCACCACCAGCAGCGTGCCGAGGAAGAACAGCACGGCCATGATGATGATGGTCTTGCGCCGGCCGATGGCGTCGGAGACGCGGCCGCCGATCAGTGCGCCGAAGGACGCGGCGAAGACCAGCGAGCTGATGACCACGCCGATCTGGAGCAGTGAGAGGCCGAGCTCCTCGCCCATCGGGCCCTCGGCGCCGTTGGCGACGCCCGTGTCGTACCCGAACAGCAGCCCGCCGAAGCAGGCGATCACGGAGATCTGCCCGAGACGGGTGCGGAAGGGACCGGTTCCCAGGGGAGGCAGCGGCGGCGCCTCCCGGGTCGAACCGCTGACTTCGTGCTTCGACATGTGATGACTCCTTCGTCAAGGGCGTGGCGCCGCCGTCCGGGAGTGGGCCCGGGGGCGGGGGAGTGCGCCGCAATGCTCGCTGGAACGTATCGTATAACGAACAAAGCGTCCAGTGAATGAGGAAAGTTTCCGGTGATGCATGGGTGATGCACGACGGGACCGCGGGGTGGAGCATCATGACGTCCATGGCACAGCGATCAGGACCTCCGGGCAGTCCCGAGGCGGCGCCCCGCCGCCCGACCATCCGCGACGTCGCCGAGCACGCCGGAGTGTCGAAATCGCTCGTCTCCCTGGCGTTCCGTGCCCCGGAGCAGGTCGGGGCCGAGCGCCGTGAACGCATCCTGACCTCCGCCGACGTCCGCGGCTTCCGCCCGAACCGGGTCGCGCGCTCCCTGAACGGGCCCGGGGAGGACTTCGTCGGGATCCTCGTCGCGGACTCCCGCAACCCCGTCTTCGCCGACGTCGTGGACGCGGCGCGCGCCGTGCTGCAGGACGCCGGCCGCCTCGCCCTGCTCACCACGGCCACGACGCCCGATCCCGACGGCGGCGCCGTCGCCGATCTCGCGGCCGTCGAGATGCTCGGCGACCTGCGCCCGAGCGGGATCATCATCGTCGGGTCGGTCCCGGACATGGACGTCGTCGCCTCCCGGGTCGGGACTGCGCGACTGGTCGTGGCGAGCGCGTATCCGGGCTCGCTGCGCGGCGTCGCCACGGTGCGCGGGGACGACCTCGAGGGGATGCGCTCGGTCGTGGAGCACCTGGTGGAGCGCGGCCACCGCCGCATCGCCCACGTCGGCGGCGAGGGCGGGCCGGTGGGGGCGGGGCGCGCGGAGGCCTTCGTCGCGGCGATGCGCGAGAGGTTCCTCGACGAGACGCTCCTGGCCCCCAGCGACTTCACGCAGGAGGGCGGGGAGCGGGCCGCCGAGCGGCTGCTGTCCGGCTCTCGGCCGCCCACCGCGATCACCGCCACGAACGACCTGGCGGCGATCGGGGTCATGCGGGCGGTGCGCCGGCACGGCCTCGCCGACCGCGTGGCGGTGACCGGATATGACGGCACGTTCCTGTCCCACCTGGGGCCGATCGACCTGACCAGCGTCGATCCGGGCAATGCGCGGATCGGGCAGGAGGCTGCCCGGATGCTGGTGGGCACCGCGGCCCCCGGGGAGGTGCTCGTCCCTCCGACGCTGAGCGTGCGCTCCTCCTCCGCGTGGTCCCGCTCGCCCTGACCGCTCGTCCCGCCCGTCCCGCCCGGACCCGCCCGTCGGACGCGCTTGACACGGCGGGACCCCGCTCGTAGTTTGGACCGGTCCAGACCGTGGACCGGTCCAATGAGGGGCTGCGGCTCCGCCGCCACGGTCCCCAGGAGAGCTGCGGCACGGTCGCCGGAAGAGCTGAGGAGCCGACATGGCACGAAACGACGAACAGCGCACCATCGGGGTGGGGCTGATCAGCGTCGGATGGATGGGACGCCTGCACTCGCGGGCCTACACGCTGCTGCCGATCCTGTATCCGGAGCTCGGGGTGAGACCGCGCCTGGTCGTCGCCGCGGACACCGCCGAGGCCGGGCGCACGCACGCGACGGACGCGCTGGGCTTCGAGTCCGCCGTCGCCGACTACCACGAGGTGCTCGAGAACCCCGAGGTCGACGTCGTCTCGATCTGCGCGCCGAACTTCCTCCACGAGGAGGTCGCCGTCGCGGCCGCCCGCGCCGGCAAGCCCTTCTGGATCGAGAAGCCCGTCGGCCGCAGCGGCGCCGAGACCGCACGGATCTCCGAGGCCGTCGACGAGGCGGACGTGGTCACCTGCATCGGCTTCAACTACCGCCACGTCCCGGCCGTCCAGCACGCCCGCGACCTCATCCTCGAAGGAGCCCTGGGGCGCATCACCCACGTGCGCGGGCGGTTCTTCGGCGGCTTCTCCTCGAACCCTGATGATCCGCTGACCTGGCGCTTCGTGCGCGAGACCTCCGGGAGCGGGGTGCTGGGCGATCTCATGGGCCACCTGGTGGACCTCATGCACTTCCTCCTCGGCCCGATCGGCGAGATCACCGCGACCACCGGCACCTACCTCGCCGACCGGCCCGCGCTGCCGACCTCGCCGCAGGCCGGGGAGCGCCTGCCGGTGGAGAACGAGGACTACGCCGCGCTGCTGGTGCGCTTCGACGGACAGGCCGTCGGCCACGGGGCGATGGGCACGCTCGAGGCCTCGCGCATCGCCGTCGGCCCGCGCTCCGAGTACGACTTCGAGATCTTCGGGACCGAGGGCTCCGTGCGCTGGAACTTCGAGCGCATGAACGAGCTGCAGGTGGCCCGCCGCAGCTCCGAGCGGCACGGGGGATACACCCGCGCCTTCGCCGACGAGCACTTCCCCGACTACGCCCGCTTCCAGCCGAGCGCCGGCACCAGCATGGGCTACGACGACCTCAAGGTGATCGAGGCGGCGAAGTTCCTCACCGCCGTCACCGGCGGCCCCGTCACCGCCTCCACGATCCGCGACGCCCTCGCCTCGGCACGGGTGCTGGATGCGGCCGAGACCTCGGCCGCCTCCGGGTCCTGGGTCGACCTCCCTGTCGTCCCGGGCTCGAGCGCGAACCTGCGCACCGACGACACGACCGAGGAGGTCTCCCGATGAGCACGCTGCGCATCGCCACCGCGCCCATCTCCTGGGGCGTCAGCGAGGTCGAGGGCTGGGGCGTCCAGCTCCCGCCCGAGCGCGTCCTGACCGAGATGCGGGAGCTGGGCTTCGACGCCACGGAGCTCGGGGCCGAGGGCTTCCTGCCCCCGGCTCCCGAGGACAAGGCCCACGTGCTCGCGGAGTACGGCCTGACCGCCATCGGCAGCTTCGTGCCCGTCGGCGCCCACCAGGCGGACGTCGACCCCCTGCCCCGCGTCGAGCAGGAGCTGGCCGACTACGCGGCCTCCGGCGCGGACGTCCTGGTGCTCGCGACCGTCACCGGCGCCACCGGCTACGACGACACCCGTGAGCCCCTGACCCCCGCGCAGTGGTCGACGCTGCTGGCCAACCTCGAGAGGATCCGCGAGGCCGCCGCCGCCCAGGGCGTCACGGCCGTCCTGCACCCGCACGTCGGCACCGTCGTCGAGACCGCGGAGGACATCCAGGCCGTGCTCGAGGGCTCCACCATCCCCTTCTGCTTCGACACCGGTCACCTCATGATCGGCGGCACCGACCCGGTGCGCTTCGCGGCCGAGCACGCCGACCGCATCGCCTACATGCACCTCAAGGACGTCTCCCTCGAGGGGATGCGACGGGTCAAGGACGGCGAGATCTCCTACTTCGACGCGATCGTCGAGGACTCCCTCTACCGTCCCGTCGGCGAGGGGGACGTGGACGTGCGCGCGATCCTGACCAGCCTCGTGGACTCCGGCTTCGACGGCTGGATCGTCCTCGAGCAGGACAAGGTGGTGCGCGAGGAGCCGGCGGCGGGCGAGGGCCCTGTCCTCGACGCCCGCACGAGCGTCGAGAACGTGCGCCGCCTGGTCGCCGAGATCGAGGCGGCACGGTCATGAGCACGCGGATCGGGGTGCACGGCCTGGGCCGGATCGGTGCCATGCACGCCCGCAACCTCGCCCGCGCCGCCGGGGTCGACGAGGTCGTCCTCATCGGGCGGGACGCCGAGCGCCTGGCCGGCGTCGAGCGGCAGCTCGCCGCCTCCCGCGAGGAGGACGAGGCCGCCGACGACCGGTGGGCCCCCGTGACCAGCACCCTCGCTCCCCTCGAGGAGGCGCTGACGGGACTGGACGGCGTGCTGGTGGCGACCGCGACCAGCACCCACGAGGAGATCGCCCGCACCGTCGCCCGCGCCGGCGTCCCCCTGCTCATCGAGAAGCCGCTCTCGCTCGCGTCCGGAGCCCTCGAGGAGCTCTCGACCGAGCTCGAGGCGACCGGGACCCCGATCATGGTCGCGTTCCACCGGCGCTACGACCCCGGCTACCAGGAGCTGCGGCGCCGCGTCGAGGCCGGCGACGTGGGCACCCTGCGCCACGTGCACGCGGTCGACAACGACCACTACGCGCTGCCGCTGGACTACATCCCGCAGTCCCACGGCATGTTCCTGGACCTGATGATCCACGACTTCGACATCATCCCGTGGGTGGTGGGGGAGGAGGTCGTCGAGGTGACCGCGATCGGCTCGGTGCTCGACGAGCCCGTCTACGCCGAGCACCAGGACGCCGACACCTCCGTGGTGAGCCTGCGCTTCGCCTCCGGGGCGGTGGGCAGCGTCGCGGCCCTGCGCCGCAGCGGCGCCGGGCAGGACGTGCGCCTCGAGATCACCGGGACCGACGGCGCCTACGGTGCGGGGTACGGCCGCCGCACCCCGATCACCTCGACCGAGCCCGGCGAGCCCGGGCCCAGCGACGTCTACGACACCTTCTCGGACCGCTTCGTCCCGGCCTTCGAGGCCGAGGTCGACCACTTCGTGGCCATGGTGCGCGGCGAGGCGGAGAGCCTCACCCCGCCCCGCGCGGGCCTGCACGCCACCGCGATCGCCGAGGCCGCCGGCGACTCCTTCCGCACCGGCCGCCCCGTCCGGGTGCGACCCACCGCCTGAGAGACCTGGAGAACACCATGACGGACACGACCCGGATCGCCCTGTTCGGCACCGGACGCATCGGCCACGTCCACGCGATGAGCGTGGCGGCCCTCGAGGGGGTCGAGCTCAGCTGGGTGTGCGACCCCTTCGCCGACGGCGCCGAGCGCACCGCCGCGACCTACGGCGGTCGCCCCACGACGGACCAGGCGGAGGTCTTCGCCGCCGACGACGTCGACGCCGTCATCATCGCCTCGCCGACCCCGACGCACGTGGACCTCATCGCCTCGGCGATCGGGGCGGGGCTGCCCGCCCTGTGCGAGAAGCCGATCGACCTGGACATCGCCCGGGTCGACGAGCTGCGCGCCGTCGCCGCGGCCTCCGTGGTCCCGGTCGTGCTCGGCTTCAACCGCCGCTTCGATCGGCACTTCGCGCGCATGCACGACCGCGTCGCCGCGGGCGACATCGGCCGCCTCGAGCACCTGGTGATCACGAGCAAGGACCCGGCCGAGCCGCCCGCCGCCTACCTGCGCAGCTCGGGCGGCATCTTCCGGGACATGACCATCCACGACCTCGACATGGCCCGCTACTTCATCCCCGAGATCGTCGAGGTCTCCGCCCGCGGCGCGAACACGTTCAGCGCCGACGCGAAGGAGATCGGCGACTTCGACTCCGCCGTGGTGACCCTGCGCGGCTCCCGCGACGAGCTCGTGACCATCATGAACTCCCGCCACTCCGCCTACGGGTACGACCAGCGCATCGAGGCCTTCGGCGCCGAGGGGCTGCTCCAGGTGGGCAATCAGACCGACACCGGCGTGCGGCACTGGGGGGCGGCCTCGGTCGAGTCCCTCGATCCGTACCAGACCTTCTTCCTCGAGCGCTACGCCGAGGCGTACCGGCTCGAGGTCGTGGAGTTCCTCAAGGCGGTGCGCGGCGAGCCCTCCCGCAGCCCCGGCTTCGAGGACGGCCGGGCGGCCCTGCTGCTCGCCGACGCCGCCGACCGCTCCGCCCGCACCGGGGCCGCGATCGAGGTGGACCTGTCATGAGCGCCCCGGAGCTGGTCGCGACCTGCTGGACGAGCGCCGGCGACGCCCGCCCCGCGGACCCGGATCCGCGCAGCCCGATCCCGGTGCTCGACCGCCTCGACGCGGTCGCGGCCGCGGGCTTCACGGGGATGGGTCTCATCCTCGAGGACCTGCGGGTGGTCCGCGACGATCTCGGTCTCGCCGCGCTGCGGGCGCGGGCCGACGCCCTCGGGGTCGACCACCTCGAGGTCGAGCTCGTCGAGGGGTGGTGGAGCACGGGCGGCGGGACGGCCTGGCGCGCGGGCTGGGAGCTGCTGCTCGAGGCCGCCCGCGCGCTGCGCAGCCCGCTGATCAAGATCGCCCCGCCGCCCGGGGATCCCGTCGCGGACCTCGCCCCGCTGGTGGAGCCCGTGCGCCGCCTGGCCGACGAGGCCGCGGCGGCCGGCACCCGGATCGCGCTCGAGCCGCTGCCCTTCGCCGGCATCGACACGCTGCCCCGGGGCGCGGAGCTGATGTCCCTGGTCGATCACGAGGCCGCCGGCCTGGTCGTCGACTTCTGGCACGTCTTCCGCGCGGGGACGAGCCTGTCCGAGCTCGCGGCGGCACTGGATCCCCGCACCGTCCTCGCCGTCGAGATCAACGATGCGCGGGACGCCGTCCCCGAGGGCCTCAGCCTCTTCGAGGACACCCGCGACAACCGCTGCTACCCCGGGGAGGGCGACCAGGACGTGGTGGGCTTCCTCCGCACCCTGCGCGGCCTCGGGTTCACCGGGCCGTGGGGGGTCGAGATCCTCTCGGAGCAGCATCGTGCCGCGCCGCTGGACGAGGCCCTCGCCCGCGCGGTCCGCACCACGAGGCAGTGCTTCGACCGGGCCGACGCTCCTGCAGTTCTCTGAATATGGACAGCTTGTCCAGAACGCGATAACTGGATATGCTGGACCGGTCCGCACCAACGAGGCAGTATGCAATGAGGCAGAGAGGACCGTCATGGTCGATCCGCAAGTTCTGACCCAGGGTTCCTGGGACGTCATCACCCCCGAGATCGCCGGCTGGACGTACGTCAGCTTCGAGGTGAGGACCTTCGGCGCCGGCGAGACGCTGGAGATCCCCGCCGACGGCTCCGAGCGGGCGCTGGTCAACCTCCGCGGCGACCTCGTCGTCACCGTCGCCGGCCAGGAGCACCGCATCGGCGGGCGGGACAGCGTCTTCGACGGCCTCGGCCACACCCTGTACGTGCCGCGCGACGAGGCCCTCTCGATCACCGCGAGCGAGGGCGCCGAGCTCGCCATCGCCTCCGCCCCGGCGACCGAGGTCCACGAGGTCGTGCACGTCGCGCCCGACGACCTGCCGCTGGTGGCCCGCGGCGCGGGCAACGCCTCGCGCCAGGTCTCCACGCCCATGCCGCCGGACTTCGCCGCCGACCGGCTCCACGTCGTCGAGGTGTACACCCCCGGTGGCAACTGGTCGAGCTACCCGCCCCACAAGCACGAGCACGACGTCGAGGGCGAGGCGCAGCTCGAGGAGGTCTACTACTACCGCACGCGCGATCCCGAGAACGGCTGGGCCCTGCAGCGCGTGTACAGCCCCGAGCGCGACTTCGACCTCGACGTCCCCGTCCGCGACGGCGACATCTGCCTGATCCCCTGGGGCTATCACACCACGGTCGCCGCCCACGGCCAGGACCTCTACTACCTCAACGTGCTCGCAGGCCCGGCGCCCGCCCGCACCCTGCAGGCGTCCGAGGACCCTGCGCTCGCGCCGGCGCGCACGGCCTGGGAGGGGATGGACGTCGACGTCCGGGTCCCCTTCGTGCCGCGCCGCCCCGGCCAGTCCCTCGCGGACTGACCCCTCGAGAATCGGAGACCCGAACCATGTCACGTCCCACCAGCACCCCCCGTCCCACCCGCCGCCTGACCGTCAGCCAGGCGCTCGTCGAGTTCCTGAAGGTCCAGCAGGTCGAGCGCGACGGCGTCACCGAGCCGTTCTTCGGCGGCGCCTTCGGCATCTTCGGCCACGGCAACGTGGCCGGGCTCGGCCAGGCGCTGCTCGAGCACCAGGACGAGTTCCCCTACTACCAGGGCCGCAACGAGCAGGGCATGGTCCACATCGCCACCGGCTACGCCAAGATGCGCAACCGCCTCGGCGCGCTGGCCGTGTCCACCTCCATCGGCCCCGGCGCGACCAACATGGTCACCGGCGCCGGCACCGCGACCGTGAACCACATCCCGGTGCTGCTGCTCCCCTCGGACGTCTTCGCGACCCGCGCCACGGGTGCGGTGCTCCAGCAGCAGGAGATGCCGTACTCGATGGACGTCACCGCGAACGACTCCTTCCGGGCGGTCTCGCGCTACTACGACCGGATCACGCGCCCCGAGCAGCTCGCCTCCGCGCTGATCGAGGCGATGCGAGTGCTCACCAGCCCCGCGGACACCGGCGCGGTCACCCTCTCCCTCCCGCAGGACGTGCAGGCCGAGGCCTACGACTTCCCCGAGGACCTCTTCGCCACCCGCGTCTGGCACGTGGCCCGCAACCGTGCGGACCGCGCCGCCCTCGAGCGCGCCGCCCAGGTGATCCGGGAAGCGGAGAACCCTGTCATCATCGCCGGCGGCGGCGTCATCTACTCCGACGCCACCGACGAGCTCACCCGCTTCGCGGAGACCACCGGCATCGGCGTGGGCGTCACCCAGGCCGGCAAGGCCTCGATCGCCTGGGACCACCCGTTCGCGCTCGGCGCGCTGGGCTCCTCCGGCTCCGCGCACGCCAACCAGATCGCCCATGACGCCGACGTCGTGATCGGGGTGGGCACCCGCTACACGGACTTCACCACCGCCTCGAACACGATGTTCGAGAACCCGGACGTGCGCTTCGTGAACGTCAACGTCGCCGAGATCGACGCCTTCAAGGAGGCCGGCATCCCGCTGATCGGCGATGCGCGCGAGACCCTCGCCGAGCTCCTCGAGCTCCTCGACGGCGCCCAGGTGCCGCAGCAGTCGCAGGAGACCGCCCGCACGGCCGCCGCCGCCTGGAACCAGGAGGTCGACCGGATCATCGAGGTCCAGGGCGGGGACACCTTCACCCAGGGCGAGATGCTCGGACTGCTCAACGCCTCCGCCGAGGAGCGCGACGTGGTGGTCAACGCCGCCGGCTCCATGCCCGGCGACCTCCACCGGCTGTGGAGGGCGGGCAGCCCCAAGGGCTACGACATCGAGTACGGCAACTCGTGCATGGGCTACGAGGTCGCCGGCGGCGTCGGCGCCCAGATCGCGGCCCCGGACCGCCGCGTGCACGTGCTCGTGGGCGACGGCTCCTACCTGATGATGGCGCAGGAGATCATGACCGCCGTCCAGGAGAGGCTGACGATGACGATCGTGGTCGTGGACAACTACGGCTACGGCTCGATCGCGGCGCTGTCCGAGACGCTCGGCTCGCAGACCTTCGGCACCCGCTTCCACCAGCGCGGCGACGGGCCGCGGCACGACGGGGAGCGCCTCGAGGTGGACTTCGCGGCCAATGCCGCGAGCTTCGGCGCGCCCGTGCTCACCGCGGACGACGCCGAGAGCTTCACCGCCGCCCTCGCCGAGGCCCGCACGATCGTCGGCCCCGCCGTCGTGTACGTGAAGGTCGACGCGCAGGGACGCTTCGGCGGCTCCGGCGCCTGGTGGGACGTCCCGGTCGCCGAGGTCTCCGAGCTCGACAGCTCCCGCGAGGCCCGCACGGTCTACGAGGAGCACAAGGCCGCCCAGCGCCCCTACCTCACGCCCACCGTCCCCGCCGCGGACGCGGGGGTGCAGCGATGACCGCCCGGACGCAGACGCAGTCGCAGGCCCACGCGCAGGCCGTCGCCGGCGTGCCCACCGGCCTGCTCATCGGGGGCCGTGAGCGCGCGGCCTCCGACGGCGGGACCTTCGAGGTCATCGACCCCGTCGACGGCGCGGTGCTCGCGGCGGTCGCCAACGGCACCGTCGAGGACGCCGCCGCCGCGGTGGACGCCGCCGCCGACGCCGCCGAGTCCTGGGCGGCGACGGCGCCCCGCGAGCGCTCCGAGATCCTCCGCCGCGCCTTCGACGCGATGATCGAGGACGCCGACCGCCTGGCCCGTCTGATCACCTCCGAGAACGGCAAGATCCTCGCCGATGCGAAGGGCGAGGTCCTCTACGCGGCCGAGTTCCTGCGCTGGTACGCGGAGGAGGCGGTGCGGATCCCGGGCACGCTCGGGACGGCCCCCTCCGGCGCGAACCGCATGCTCGTGGGGCATCGCCCGATCGGGATCTCGGTGCTGGTGACGCCGTGGAACTTCCCGGCGGCGATGGCGACCCGCAAGATCGGCCCGGCGCTGGCCGCCGGGTGCACGGTGATCCTCAAGCCGGCGAGCGACACCCCGCTCACGGCGCTGGCCATCGGCCGCCTCTTCCAGGAGGCCGGACTTCCCGCGGGCGTGCTCAACGTCCTCCCCAGCCGCGCCTCGGGCGCGGTGGTGAAGGAGATGGTGGGCGATCCGCGCACCCGCAAGCTCTCCTTCACCGGCTCGACCGAGGTGGGCGTGGGCCTGATGCAGCTCGCCGCCGAGTCGGTGGTGAAGACCTCGATGGAGCTCGGCGGCAATGCGCCCTTCCTCGTCCTCGAGGACGCCGACCTCGACGCCGCGGTCAGCGGCGCGATGATCGCCAAGATGCGCAACGGCGGCGAGGCCTGCACGGCGGCCAACCGCTTCTACGTGCACGAATCGGTCGCGCAGGAGTTCGGCGCCCGACTCACCGAGGCCATGGGTGCGCTGCGCTCCGGGGACGGCCTGGACCCGGAGGTCGGCCTCGGACCGATGGTCACCGCCCGGGCCCGCGACGACATCGCGGATCTCGTCGCCTCCGCCCAGGAGGACGGCGCCCAGGTGCTCACCGGGGGAGAGGTCCCCGCGGGGGAGGGGTTCTTCTACCCGCCCACCGTGCTGACGGCCGTCCCGCAGGACGCCCGGATCCTCCAGGAGGAGATCTTCGGGCCGGTCGCGCCGATCGTCTCCTTCGCCACCGAGGACGAGGCCGTCGAGCTCGCGAACTCGACCCCGTACGGGCTGGTGTCCTACGTGTACACGCAGGATCTCTCGCGCGGGCTGCGCATCGCCGAGCGGATCGAGTCCGGGATGGTGGGCCTGAACCGGGGCCTGGTCTCGGACCCGGCCGCCCCCTTCGGCGGGATGAAGGAGTCCGGCATCGGCCGCGAGGGCGGCGCCGAGGGCCTTCTGGAGTACATGGAATCGCAGTACATCGCCGTGTCCTGGTGACCTCGCGCGGACACCGCCCCCTGCCGCCGGTCAGCTCCCCACGGGGAGCCGGCCGGCGGCTCGCGCGGCGGCGGCCGTGAACTCCTCGGCCCGGGTCCGGAAGTCGGCCGAGCGTCCCGCGACGGAGAGCGCACCGAGCGGACGGCCCGCGCCGTCGCGCACCGGAACGGCGACGGCGCCGACGCCCACCGTCGCGTCGTCGAGCGAGAGGGTGGATCCGTTCTCGAGGGTGCGCGCGACGTCCGCGCGCAGCGCCTGCGCCTCGACCAGGGTGTACGGGGTCAGCGGCCGACGGGGAGGGCCGGCCGAGAGGTAGTCCTCGAGACGGCCCGACCCGGCCAGCAGCAGCCGGCCCGCCGCGCCCGCGTAGAGGGGCAGCGAGCGACCGGGGGCGAGGACCACCACGCCGATGCCGCGCCCGGGCGCCCAGTCCACGCACAGCGCGACGTCGCCGCGGGGCACCGAGAGGAACACCGTCTGGCCCGTCTCCTCGGCGAGCTCGTCGAGGACGGTCCGGGCCCCGTCCCATTCGGTCATCGCGGCCCGCGCGGCGTCGGAGAGGTGCAGCCACTTCGCGCTCAGCCGGGTCCGACCCTCGGTGGTCGACGTCGCCAGACCGATGGTGCGCAGCCCGTCGAGGAAGCGGTAGACGCTGGGGCGCGGCAGCCCGGTCATCTCGGCGATCTCGGCCGGGGTCAGGTCCCCGCGCTCGGCGAGGGCGTCGATCACCGTCGCGGAGTTGGCGAGCACGCGCATCGGTCGGCCCTCAGCCATCATCTCCTCCGATTCCCTGGGTCCCTCCGTGTCCGAGGTCGCCGCTGATCGCGGCGGCGGCGGCCGTGACCAGGGCGGAGACGTGCTCCTCCTGGTCGATGACCCGTTCGCGCAGGCCGCTGACGGACAGGGCGGCGACCATCTCGCCGCGATGGTTCAGCACCGGGCTCCCGAGCGCCGCGATGCCGACGGTGACGTCCTGGTCGGAGCGGGCGTATCCGCGCTCCCGGATGGCCGCGAGCTCGGCGGTCAGCGCCTCGACGTCGGCCGGATCGTCGGGCCGGGTCAGCAGGGGGTCGGCCAGCTGCTCGACCACCGCGCTGCGCTCGCCCGCGGGCAGGTGGGCGAGCAGGGCGAGGGGTGCGGCGCCGCGGTGCAGGGGCAGCGAGTCCGCGACCTGCATCGCGACCGAGGTGACGTCGTGCCCCTCGAGCCGCTCGACGCAGACCGCCCGCAGCCCCTTGCGGTAGCACAGCAGCACGGCGAGGTCCGCCTCCGCGCGCAGGGCGCGCATGCGGGGCAGGGCGAGTCCGCGCACGTCCAGGGAGGCCTCCACGGAGGCGCCGGTCGACATCAGGCCGAGGCCGAGGCGGTAGGCGCCGCGGGTCGGCGCGGGGTCCACCCAGCCCAGGGCGGTCAGGCTCTGCAGCAGACGGTAGGTGGAGCTGGTGGGCTCTCCGACGGCCTCGGCGAGCCCTGCGGCGCTGAGCTGCGGTGTCGCGGCGAGGGCATCGATGATCGCCCCTGCCTTGCTCAGGATCTCCAATCCGCCGTCGTCGGCGTCGCCGCGTGCCATGTCGACATCCTTCCACACCCCGTCGGATCAGTTCTCTCAGAGAATAGACGAACTGTTCGGGAGGTGATAGATTGGCGGCGTCGTATCAAGCAGAGGAGCTTCCGTGATCCCACGCACCGAGCGAGCCGTCGACGAGCTCGCGGACATCGCACAGCAAGGGCGCCTGCACGTGCTCGAGACGGTCGCCTCGAGCGGAGCGGGTCATATCGGCGGGCCGATGTCCGCCATGGACCTCTTGGTGGCCCTGTACTTCCACCAGTTGCGCATCGACCCCGAGCGCCCCGACGACCCGGACCGCGACCGGTTCATCCTGTCCAAGGGCCACTGCGCCATCGGCCTCTACTCGGTCCTCGCCATGCGCGGGTACTTCCCCGAGGAGGAGCTGACGACCTTCGACCACGGCGACTCGCGCCTCCAGGGCCACCCCGACATGAAGCTGACCCCCGGCGTCGACTCCTCCACCGGCTCGCTCGGCCAGGGGCTGTCGGCCGGCTCCGGCATGGCGCTGGCCGCCAAGCGCCGCGGACTGGACTTCCACACCTGGGTGATGCTCGGGGACGGCGAGCTGCAGGAGGGGATGGTCTGGGAGACGATCGTCTGCGCCCCGCGCTACGGGCTCGACAACCTCACCGCGATCATCGACCTCAACGGTCTCCAGCAGTTCGGCTGGGACATGGCCGACGCCGACCGCTTCGACCGCAGCGAGCCGATGGGCCACATCGACCTGCCAGCCGTCCTGCGCGGATTCGGTTGGGAGGTGCTGGACATCGACGGGCACGACCCGCAGCAGATCGTCACGGCCTACCAGGAGGCCGAGTCCCGGCGCGGGAGCGGCGGCCGCCCCACGGCGATCATCGCCCGCACCCGCAAGGGCAACGGGGTCTCCTACACCCAGGGGACCTTCACATGGCACAACGGCGTGCCCACCGAGGAGCAGCTCGACCTGGCCCGCCGGGAGCTGCTCGGAACGCAGAGCACGACGACGGAGGTGCAGGCATGATCGCGCAGCGCAAGGTCTGGGGAGACACGCTCACCCAGCTCGCGGAGACCGATGACAGGATCGTCGTGATCGACGGCGACCTCGCCACCTCGACCCAGGCGGTCACCTTCGCCAAGGCCCATCCGGACCGGTTCATCCAGGCCGGCATCGCCGAGCAGAACATGGTCGGCATGGCCTTCGGGATGTCGACCCTCGGCTACCGGCCGTGGCTGTCCTCCTTCGGCGTCTTCCTCGCCAACCGCGCGCTGGACCAGGTGCGCATGCTGGTCTCGCAGACCCAGGCCCCGGTGCGCCTGGCCGCGGCCTACACCGGGCTGCTCAACGGTGCCAGCGGCAAGACCCACCAGGACGTCGAGGACCTCGCGATCATGCGAGCGATGCCGCACATGACGGTGCTGGCCCCGGCCGACGCCCGCGAGGCCGAGTCGATGATCCGCTGGGCCGCGGAGCACGACGGGCCCGTCTACCTGCGCCTGGTGCGCGACGCGGTCCCGGACGTGTTCGGCCCGGAGCACGAGTTCGTGCTGGGCCGTCCCGAGCTGCTGCACGACGGCGGCCCGCTCGTGGTCGTCTCCACGGGGGCGCAGACCGTGCGCACCGTCGAGGCCGTCGAGCGCGTCGAGGAGGCGGGCCACGGCGTGCGCCACGTGCACCTGCCCACCATCAAGCCCCTCGACGAGGACGCCCTGTGGGAGCACCTGGGCGGTGCGAGCACCGTCGTCACCGTCGAGGACCACAGCGTGATCGGCGGCCTCGGCGACGTGGTCTCCTCGGTGATCACCGCCCGGGCCGGCGGCGCGCAGCTGCACCGCATCGGCCTCGAGGACGGCTGGGCCGAGTCGGGCCCCAACGACTTCCTGCTCGAGAAGTACGGGCTGTCCGCCGCGAAGGTGGCCGCGCGGATCCTCGAGGTCGCCGAGCGGTCCGTCGCCGAGCGGTCCGTCGCCGGGCGGCCCAGCTCGGTCGGCGCGTGAGGAGCGGGCGATGACCGCGACCACGACCCCGACCCCGCCCTCGCCGACGACCCCGTCCGCCGCCTCCCGCACCGCCCCGCGAGGGCGAGCGGCGCTGGAGGCCTGGGTGCAGGAGATCGCCGCGCTCACGGAACCGGATCAGGTGCTGTGGTGCGACGGCAGCGAGCGCGAGAAGGAGGACCTGCTCGCGCAGATGGTCGCCGACGGATCGCTGATCCCGCTGGACGCCGAGCGCCGGCCCGGGAGCTATCTCGCCCGCAGCACCCCCGCGGACGTCGCCCGGCTGGAGGGGCGCACGTTCATCTGCTCCGCCCGGGAGGAGGACGCCGGGCCCACCAACAACTGGCGGGACCCCGTCCAGGCGCGCCGCGAGCTCGAGGAGGACTTCGCGGGCTCGATGCGCGGCCGGACGATGTACGTCATGCCCTTCTCCATGGGCGCCCTCGACTCGGACCTGGCGCGGATCGGTGTGCAGATCACCGATTCCCCGTACGTCGTCGTCTCCTCGGCGATCATGACCCGCATGGGGTCCGCGGCGCTCGAGCGGATCGGCGAGGACACGCCCTGGGTCCCCGCCGTGCACTCCGTCGGCATGCCGCTGGTCGATGCGGCGGGCGCCCCGATCCCGGACGTGCCCTGGCCCTCGAACGAGCACAAGACCATCGCCCACTTCCCCGAGACCCGGGAGATCTGGTCCTACGGCTCGGGCTACGGCGGCAACGCCCTGCTGGCCAAGAAGTGCTTCGCGCTGCGCATCGCCTCGGTGCTGGGCCGCGAGGAGGGCTGGCTCGCCGAGCACATGCTGCTGATCCGCGCCACCCCGCCCTCGGGCAGGCCCCTGCACATCGCCGCCGCCTTCCCCTCCGCCTGCGGGAAGACGAACTTCGCGATGATGACCCCCAGCCTGCCGGGATGGACGGTCGAGACCCTCGGCGACGACATCACCTGGATGCGCCCGGACGCGGACGGCCGCCTCCGCGCGATCAACCCCGAGGCAGGCTTCTTCGGGGTCGCGCCGGGCACCGGGTGGAGCACGAACCCGGCCGCGATGGAGACCATCGAGCGGGACACGATCTTCACCAACGTCGCCCTGACCGCCGACGGCGACGTGTGGTGGGAGGGCGCGACGCCCGAGCCGCCCGAGGGCCTGGTCGACTGGCAGGGCCGCGAGTGGGACCCTGCCGCCGGCACCCCCGCCGCCCATCCCAACGGCCGCTTCACGGTCTCCGCCGCGCAGTGCCCCCGCATCGCCCCCGACTGGGAGGACCCCGACGGCGTCCCGCTCGACGCGATCATCGTGGGCGGTCGTCGGGCCACGAACGTGCCGCTGGTGGCCGAGGCGCGGGACTGGGCCGAGGGCGTCTTCTTCGGCGCGACCGTCGCGAGCGAGCAGACCGCCGCCGCCGAGGGGCCCGTGGGCGAGCTGCGCATCGACCCCTTCGCGATGCTCCCGTTCAGCGGGTACGACATGGCGCACGCCTGGGAGCACTGGCTGGAGATCGGCGAGCAGCTGGGAGAGAGCGCACCGCGGATCTTCCGGGTGAACTGGTTCCGCAAGGGCGAGGACGGCTCGTACCTGTGGCCGGGCTTCGGCGAGAACTCGCGCGTGATCGAGTGGATCTCGCGCCGCCTCGCCGGGGAGGCGGAGACGGTCGACACCCCGATCGGCCTGCTCCCACGCCCCGAGGACCTCGACGTCGAGGGCCTGGACCTCGAGGAGGGCGTCCTCGCCGAGCTCTTCGCGGTGGATCCCGCGGCGTGGTCGGCCGAGGCCGTCCAGCTGCGCGAGCACTTCGCCCGCTTCGGCGACCGGGTCCCGGAGGCGCTGCGCGCACGGCTCGACGCCCTCTCGGACGTCGGCACCGCGCCGCCGAGCTAGGCGCTCGGGACGGGTGGGTCCGGCACGGGGTCGGCTCGCCGGCGGTGCGCGAGGGCGACGGCGAGGAGGCCGATCGCGGTGAGCACGGCGCAGGCGACGTAGATCCCCGCCTGCCCGAGCACGGTCGCCGAGCCCAGGGCGATGACCCCTCCGGAGAGGATCGCCCCGATCCTGCGGGCGTTCATGTACAGGCTCGTGGCCAGGCCCGGCCTGGCGATGATCTGCTGGAACAGGGTGAGTCCGGTGCCGGAGATCGCCGCGAAGCACCACGCGTTCAGCAACTGGATGCCGAGCAGGGACGCGGGGGTCTGCACGACAGCGAGCAGCAGGTAGTACACGACCCCCGCGGCGCAGCCCGTGATGATCAGGCGCTGCGCGGTGAAGCGCGTGCTGAGCCGGCCGATGAGCAGCAGCGCGGGCACCTCGAGCCCGGCGGCGACGCCGAGCGCCACCCCGGCCCACATCACGTCCAGCTCCAGGGACTGCGTGACGTACACGGTCATGAACGACATGGCGCTCGCGTTCGCGGCCTGCAGCAGCACGAAGCCGACCACGATCACCACCACCCCCGCCCTGCCCGGCAGGGGCCCTGGGTCCGGCTCGTCGGCCTGCGGGGCCGACGGCTGCGCGCGCGCCCCGGCGGCCTGCAGCAGCGCGGTCGCGACGAAGCTCAGCGCCGCGGTGAGCGCGATCGCGAGCAGGGCCGCGCGCTCCCCGAAGGTGCCGATGAGGAACGTCGCGATCGGGGGGCCGGCCACCCAGGCGACCGAGAACAGGGCACGGGTGCTGATGATCTGCTGCCCGGAGGCGCCCGCATGGCGCAGGTGCGCGAACAGCAGCGTGCTGCCCACCCCGGCGGGTCCGCCGAGCACCACGAGCGCCGCGACTGCGAGGGGCAGCGAGGTCGAGACCCCCAGCAGCGCGGTGAGCAGGATGCTCAGCACCGCGCTGACCAGCATCGGGCGCAGGTAGCGGCCGGTGCGGTCCGCCCGAGCAGGGATGATCGTGGTGGCGATCAGGGCGCTCGCGTTGTACAGCGCGAGCGCCCAGCCGAGCTCTGTCGTGCTCGCCCCGTACAGCGTGGTGAGGATCAGCGCGAGCGCGGGGTTGAGGAAGGCGAACTGGAGTCCCCACAGCAGCGCGGTGGAGGGGACGAGGAGGCGCGTGCTCATGGGGATCGACCCTACGGAGCCCGTCACGGCGGGGGGAGGGACTGGCAGTGCACCCCTGCGGTGCTCAGGCGAGGAAGGCGTCGACCTCGTCGCGGGTGGGCGCGCTCTCGGGGCCGTGCCGCGTCACCGCGATCGCGGCCGCGGCGTTGGCCCGGGTCGCGGCCGACTCCCAGTCCGCGCCGAGGGCCCGCTCCGCCAGCAGCACCCCGGTGTGGGTGTCGCCGGCGCCGTTGGTGTCCACCGCCTGCTGCGGGAAGGCGGGGATCATCGTGCCCCGGCCGTGGTGGAAGACGAGGCAGCCGCGCTCCCCGTCGCGCACGATGACCACGGCGTCGGGGCGGAGCCGGCGACGGATCGCCTGCGGGGTGTCCTCGAGGTCGTCGAGATCGGTGAGCGCCCGCGCCTCGTCGGCGTTGGAGGTCCACACCGTGGTCCGGGCGAGCACCCGCTCCTGCAGCTCGCGCGGGAAGCTCGCGAAGGGGTCTCCCGGATCCAGGACCACCGCGACCCCGTCGGGCAGGGCCTCGAGGAACTCCAGCAGCGGCTCCCGGGTCGGCGCGAACAGGCTGTATCCGGAGACGCACACCAGGTCCCCGGGGCGGGGATCGAGCCGGGCGAGGGAGGCGGCGGTGACCTCGCGCTCGGCCCCGTACACGGTGAGGAAGGTGCGCTCGGCCGTCGGCTCGAGCATCACCATGCAGTAGCCGGTGTCCGTCCCCTCGCGCGGCGCGTCGGACAGCGCCACGCCGTCCTGCGCGAGCACCCCGCGGATCAGGTCGCCGTTCGGGCCGACGCCGTGGGCACCGCCGTGCACCGCCTCGGCCCCGGTGCGGGCGGCGGAGATGAGGATGGTCACCGCGCCGCCGGCGTACCTCGTCCCGCGGCGGGCGTTGGTGTTCCCGCCGCGGGTGGGCAGGTCGTCGACCTCGACGATCACGTCGACCAGGGCCTGGGCGGTGTGCAGCACACGGGGCATGGGCTCGAGTCTAGGGGCCGGGCGGTGCGAGGATGGAGGCATGAGCCCCGCTCCCGCCGCCCGCCCCCGACGCCGTGCGCCGTGGATCGTCCTGGTCGCCGTGCTCGCGATCGCCGCCCTGGTGGTCGGCGCGCTGCTGTGGCGGGACCGCTTCGGGAACGGTGCCGAGGAGGCGGAGGCGCTCGCCGCCGCGCTCGCCGACGGGGACTTCTCCGCCGTCCCCGTCGAGGAGCTCGGCGCCGCGGGCGCCGCCGAGGAGCACGAGCGCGTGCTCGGTGCGCTGATCGAGGCGACCGGCGAGGCCCCGCAGGTCGAGCTCGCCGATGCCGGCAGCGCCGAGGACGGCACCCGCACCGCCACCTACGCGTGGACCTGGACCCTCCCGGACGATGCCGGGACCTGGGAGTACACCACCGAGGCGACGCTGCACCGCGGCGAGGACGGCTGGGCCGTGCAGCTGGATCCCGCGGTGCTCGGGCCCGAGCTCGACGGCGGCGAGCAGCTCGCGGTCCGGACCCTCGAGCCGACCCTCGGCACGGTCACCGACCGGGAGGACACCCAGCTCTACGGGCCCCGGGACGTGAAGGTGCTGGGCCTGGACAAGACGCAGCTCGAGGACGGGGAGCTCGAGGACGCCGCCCGCGAGCTGGCCGGGCTGCTGGGCACCGACGCCGACCGCTACGCGCAGACCGTCGCGGACGCCGGCCCCGAGGCCTTCGTCCCCGCGCTCACCATCCGGGTCACGGACGAGGACGAGTACCCCCTGGGCGAGGCCGCGGACATCACCGGCTTCCTCGCCGCGGAGCGCACCCAGCCGCTCGCGATCGACCGGGACTACGCGCCCGGGGTGCTCGGCTCCCTGCGCGAGGCGAGCGCCGAGGACGTCGAGGACTCCGACGGCGAGATCGAGGCCGGGGACCTGGTGGCGAGCGGGGGAGTGGTCGCGGCCGCGCACGACGAGCTCGTCGGCACGAAGGGGCTCGAGATCGTCGCGGCCGACGAGGACGGAGAGGACGAGCGCTCCCTGCACCGCGTCGACCCGGTCGACGGCACCGAGGTGCGCACCACCCTCGACGACCATCTGCAGCGCGTGGCCACCGAGGCGATCGCCGACGAGGACTCCCCGGCGGCGGTGATCGCCCTCCAGCCCTCGACCGGTGACGTGCTCGCGGCGGCCCTGGGGCCGGCCGGGCAGTCCTACCCGGTCGGGCTCGTCGGCCAGTACGCCCCCGGCTCCACCTTCAAGACCGTCACGGCCCTGTCCCTGCTGCGCGCGGGCGACACCCCGGACACGGAGCTCGAGTGCCCCGAGACCGCGACCGTCGCGGGCCGCAGCTTCAAGAACGCCGACTCGATGGACCCCTCGCTGTTCGGGACGATGCCGCTGCGCTCGGTCATCGCGCACTCCTGCAACACCGCGCTCCTGCTCCAGCACGAGAAGGTCGACCAGCCCGGCCTCGCCGACGCCGCGACCACCCTGGGCCTCGGGCAGGAGGCCCCGACCGGGCTGGAGGCGTTCATGGGCTCGATCGATCCCGAGGACGAAGGGGTCGAGCACGCCGCCGCGATGATGGGCCAGGGCCGGGTGCTCGCCTCGCCGCTGTCGATGGCGGTGGTGCTCGCGAGCGTCCAGAACGGCGCGACCGTCGCCCCGCGGATCCTCGCCGACGAGGAGCCCGCCGACGCGGAGGTGCCGACGCCCCTGACCGAGGAGGAGACCGCGCAGATGCAGGAGATGCTGCGGGGCGTGGTCACCGACGGCAGTCTCGACGACCTCGCGGATCTTCCCGGCGAGCCGGTGATCGGCAAGACCGGCACCGCCGAGTGGACGGACGAGGACGGCGAGCTGGCCCTGCACTCCTGGGTGATCGTCGCCCAGGGCGACCTGGTGATCGCGGTGTTCGTCGAGGACGGCAGCTACGGCTCGGTCACCGCCGGCCCGATCGCCCGCGAGGTCCTCGAGGGCGCATGACCCGGCGCACGACTCAGTACGCCGTGCGGCTCTCGTGGGCGCTCCATGCCTCGAAGGGGGCGAGGGACTCCCTGCTGCGCTGCTGCGCGGTGGGCAGCATCCCGCGCCGGGCCGGCGACTCGAAGTACTCGTAGAACGCGGCGTCGTCGAATCCCGCTCGCGCCGCGTCGTCCCGCCCGGCGGCGAACATGATGCGCTCGATGCGCGCCCACAGCGCCGAGGCCAGGCACATCGGGCACGGCTCGCAGCTCGCGTAGAGCACCGCGCCGGTCAGCTCATGGGTGCCGAGCCGCGCGCAGGCCGCCCGCAGCGCCACCACCTCGGCGTGCGCGGTGGGATCGTGATCGGCGGTGACCCGGTTGGCGCCCTCGAACCGCCGACCGCCCGCGGTGACGAGGACGGCCCCGAAGGGCCCGCCGTCGGCCGCGACGTTCTGCACGGCCAGGTCGACGGCACGCTCGAGGTGATCGGAGTCGGCAGGGGAGCTCATGTCGAACGATCCTCCCGGCTCCCGCGCCTCGTGTCCAGGGACCTGCCTGTCCCTACAGCCCGGCCACCACCTCGACGGCCTGCCGGATCGCCCGCTCGGCGTCGAGCTCGGCGGCGACGTCGGCCCCGCCGACCACGTGCACGCGGGGCGACCTGCCCTTCCGCGCCGCCGTCACGTCCGCGGCGAGGTCGTTCACGCTCACCTGGCCCGCGCACACCACGACGGTGTCCACGTCGAGCACGGCCTCCTCGCCGTCCTCGAGGACGTGCAGCCCGGCCGCGTCGATGCGCTGGTAGCTCACGCCGCGGTGCTGGATCACCCCGGCATGCCGCAGCTCGGCGCGGTGCACCCAGCCGGTGGTGCGGCCCAGACCGGCCCCGATCCGGGTCTCCTTGCGCTGCAGCAGGTGCACCTCGCGCGGGGCCTCCCCGGTCGGGCGGGTGGCGACGCCGCCGCGGTGCTGCTCGTCCGCCTCGACCACTCCCCAGTGCCGCTTCCAGGCGGTCACGTCGAGGCTCGGGGAGGGGCGCGGCGCGCTGAGGAACTCGGCGACGTCCACGCCGATGCCGCCGGCGCCGATGATCGCGACCCTCTCCCCGGCCTCGGCGCGCCCCTCGAGCAGGTCGGCGTAGCTCACGACCGCGGGGCCGCCGTCGGCGGGAAGGTCGATCTCCCGCGGGGCGACGCCGGTGGCGATGATGACGTCGTGGAAGCCCTGCAGGTCGCTGCCCTGCGGGCGGGTCCCGAGACGGATCCCGACCCCGGCGGCCGCCAGGCGCATCCGCCAGGACCGCAGCGCCTGCGCGTAGTCCTCCTTGCCGGGGATCCGCGCGGCCAGGCGCAGCTGACCGCCGATCTCCTCGGTGGCCTCGAACAGGGTCACGATGTGGCCGCGCTCGGCGGCAGCGAGGGCGGCCTCGAGCCCGGCGGGGCCGGCGCCGACCACGGCGACCTTGCGGGCGCGACGCTCGATGACGGGCTTCAGCACCAGTTCGGTCTCGTGCCCGGCACGGGGGTTGACCAGGCAGCTGGCCCGCTCGCCCTCGAACACCTTGTCCAGGCAGGCCTGGTTGCAGGAGATGCAGGCGACGACCTGGTTGGCGCGCCCGTCGGCGAGCTTCGCGGGCAGGTGCGGGTCGGCGAGCAGGGGTCGCGCCATGGACACCAGGTCCGCCTGTCCGGAGGCGAGGACCTCCTCGGCGACCTCCGGGTCGTGGATGCGGTTCGAGGCGATGACGGGCACGCCCACCAGCTCGCGCAGCGCGGCGGTGTTCTCGGCGAAGGCCGCGCGGGGCACGGAGGTGACGATGGTGGGCACCCGGGCCTCGTGCCAGCCGATCCCGGAGGCCAGCACGTCCACGCCGCGCTCGACGAGACCCTGCGCGAGGTCCGTGGTCTCCTCCCAGGTCTGCCCGTCCTGGACCAGGTCCAGCAGCGAGATCCGGTAGCTGAGCAGGGAGTCCTCACCGATCGCTGCGCGCACCGCGGCGGCGACCGCGAGCGGCAGCGCGCGCCGGCCCTCGGCGTCGCGGCCCCACCGGTCCCGGCGCCGGTTGGTGGCGGGGGCCAGGAACTGGTTCAGCAGGTATCCCTCGCTGCCCATGATCTCCACGCCGTCGTAGCCGGCCCCGACCGCGCGCGCGGCGGCCTCGGCGAAGTGGGTGACGGTGCGGTCCACGCCGCGGCGGGTCAGGCGCCGTGCCCGGAACGGCGAGATCGGCGACTTCCCGGACCTGGCCGAGGCGGACAGCGGGTGGAAGGCGTAGCGCCCGGCGTGCAGGAGCTGCAGGAGGATGCGCCCGTCGGCCTCGTGGACCTCGCGGGTGACGATCTCGTGCGCGCGCAGCGTGCGGGCGTCGGCCTGGGCGCCGCGCGGGGTGAGCCTGCCGGTGCGATCGGGAGAGAAGCCGCCGGTGACGATCAGCCCGGCACCGCCGCGGGCGCGCTCGCCGAGGTAGGCGGCGAGCTTCTTCGCCTCGGCCGGCCGGTCCTCGAGGCCGACGTGCATGGAGCCCATGACGATGCGGTTGCGGACCTCGAAGCGTCCCAGGTCCAGCGGCGCGAGAAGCCGGGGGAAGGTGCTGTGCACGGTCGGGTGGGGAAGCGGCTCTGGCATGCGGGCGATTGTGCCAGCTCCGGCGGTGGGACGCGTGGGGGCGCTCCGCCGGGCGTGCGCCCGTACCCTGGGGCCGACCCCCCTGTCACCGGAGCGAGGAGCCACCCATGTCAGCGTCCACGCCGTCGCGCCTGCTGATCATCGTCGACGTCCAGAACGACTTCTGCGAGGGCGGTGCGCTCGGGGTCGACGGGGGCGGCGCGGTCGCGGGCCGGATCGCCGCCTTCGTGAGGCAGCACGGGGCGCAGTACGACCGGATCCTCGCCAGCCAGGACTGGCACCGCGGGGACACCGACAACGGCGGCCACTTCGCGGTGCCGCCTGCGGAGCCGGACTTCTCCGAGACCTGGCCGGTGCACTGCGTCGCCGGCACCGAGGGAGCGGCCCTGCACGCCGGGTTCGCGGAGCTCGCGGAGGAGCTGGGGGAGCGGGTGGAGATCGTGCGGAAGGGGGACGGGATCCCGTCCTACAGCGCGCTCGAGGGGACGGTCGTCGCGACCGAGGAGAGCGTCCGGCAGCTTCTCTCCGCCGGCGGCTGGGATCGGATCGACGTGGTGGGCCTCGCCTACGACTTCTGCGTGCGCGCCACGGCGCTGGAGGCGGCCGGGACCGGCGCTCCCGTGCGGGTGCTGCGTGATCTCACCGCCGCGGTGCATCCGGCCGGTGTCCCGGCGCTCGAGCAGGAGCTGGCCGGCGCCGGGGTGGAGATCGCGGGCTGAGCGTCAGAACGGCGGGTCGGCGCAGTCCGGTTGCTTCGCGCCCGGTGGGATGATGCGGCGGGGGTCGCGGCCGGGGCACGCCGTGGTGAGGGCCCCGTGACGCTGCTCGGCATGGAGGCGCACGGCCTCCTGGTGGAGACGCTGGTGGAGCTGCCAGGCCTCGTCGAGGGCCTGGGCGGTGCGCGGGGTGAGCAGGTCCGTGCTCTCCCTGGTCCGGGTGCGGACCTCTCCCTCGATGGTCCAGCTCGTCTCGAGCGGTCCCGCGGTGGTGGTGCCGTCTCCGCGGCCGGGATCGTCGGCGGGGTCGCGCTCGGGATCCAGGAGCCCGGCCGTCTTGGCCTGATGATGCTGCCAGCACAGTCGGTGGAGGTTCCACAGGCTGGTCGAACCGCCGCGGGCGGGGTCCTCGTGGTCGTACTCGACGATGTGGTCGTCCTCGGCGGCGAGCACCGTGGTTCGGGTGCAGCCCGGGACGGCGCAGACGGGGTGGCGCAGCCGCAGCTGGAGCCGCATCTGCGCGGTCGGAGCATAGGCCTTCGCGTCCACGGGGAGGTGCGTGCCCGTGATGGGCTCCGTGAGGATCCGCCGCCACGTGCTCTCCCCGGCGGCGAGCTCCCGGGCGAGCTCGGCGGGCAGGGGCGACAGTCCGTCGAGCATCGCGGGCGCGTCATCGATCCCGAGCAGCGTCGTGACGGGGACGGTCACGAGGATCTTGTACGGGCTGCGGGTCTCCTCGACGGGGTCGATGTCCAGGACGGAGTGCGTCAGGATCGCGTAGCGGAGAGTGCGCAGCGAGAGAGGTCTGCCGCGTTCGGCGAGGTTCTGGTCGATGTCGAAGGGCAGCGGGCCCTCGGCCCCTTCCTCCAGCGCGGCGCGCTGGGTGCGCTGCACGGTGCGGGCCTGGACGTCGAGTCGGTGGGCGAGGGACCGGATCTCCGGGATCGGGCCGGTCACCAGCAACGAGGCGGTGCCGGTGGCGGTGTCGACGTCCACGATCTCCACGTCCCGCGACTGCGAGGGCGGGGTGGGCAGGGCATCGGCGGTCGCGAGATCGACGGCCAGGCGCACGTGCCTGCGGTAGGTCGCCTGCGAGACGGAGGGGAGCTCCACCGTGGCCAGGTGGGCGTCCACCTGACGGGCCTGCTCGTCGGTGAGCCGACGGACGTGCCGCAGGAGATAGTGGTGCATCGCCTCGGTGAGGTCGCCGAGGCGGAGGTACTCGAAGGTCAGCGGCATGACGGAGACCGCGGTGTGCGCATCGCGGACCTGGGCCCAGGCCTGGTCGTAGCTGCAGCGCAGACCGGCCGCGATCTTCAGCGCGGTCATGTCGGCATCGTCCGGGCGGCCCTGCACCTCCGGGTCGTCGTGGAAGAGCGCCGCCAGCAGTCGCAGGTGATGGGCGTACAACCGGGTACGGGTCATCGTCGTGCGGTGCAGGGCGAGCACTCTGCCCGCGGAGAGGGAGTCGGGCCCGACCTCTTCCAGGACCCGCTCCCGGTCCAGCGGACGGCGGGCCCGCACCGACCACTCCGGCAGATCGGGGACCGCGGCCGCGGGCAGTGCCGGGGCGGGAGCCGCTGCTCCGTCGGCCGACTCCACCTGCTCCCGCTCCTCGAAGTCACCCATCGCCCTCACACCCCTCCGTCCGTTCCGTCCGTCGTGCCGCGTTGCGCAGGTCGTCGGTGCCCTCCCAGAATATCGTTCTGACCGCGCCTCCTGAAGGGTCAGCGCCGAATGTGCGGAAAGTGTGGATGACCGACGTCTGTGGAGGAGTCGTCGCGGGTGGAGTGCGGGCGGGGTGGACGTTCTGCCAGGTGAACGGCCTATGTGGTGGGGTTCGCGAGCGGCCGGCGGAGTGGCCGGCGGGCTGCCGAGAAAGGGAATCGGCCGCACTCCCGGTAAAGTTTCTCCGGAAATGTCAATACCTCGCCCGAGAATGTGGAAAACTCTCGCGGTGGAGGAACGGTCGGAACGGAGGGTCGGCGCGGACGGCGGCGACACCGCCCCGCCCTGTACATACACCGACATACGCGCCACCATGGCCCCATGGCGACGACCAGACAGCCCGCGCCGTCTGCCCGGGACCCGCGCGGCGGCAACCCCTTCACCCCCGGATTCGGCCTCACCCCGATCATCCTCGCCGGTCGCGACGTGGCGATCGGGGAGTTCACCGCGGCCCTGACCGGGGACGTGCCCGAGGCGCGCGCGATCCTCATCTCCGGCGCCCGCGGCTCCGGCAAGACGGTCCTGCTCACCGAGTTCCGCGAGCTCGCCCTCGAGGCCGGGTGGACCGACCTGCGGATGCACACCTCCTCGACCTCCCTGGTCGAGGAGCTGCGGGGCCAGGCCATCGCGCGCCTGCGGCAGATGGACCCGGAGGCCGAGACCTCCCGCCTGACCTCCGCCCGCGTCTCGGCGCTCAGCGCCTCGCGGGACGTCGTCCAGCGCTACGAGGGCGAGGGGGAGGTGCTCGCCACCGTGCTCGACCGTCTCGCCGCGCTGTGCGACGAGGACGGCGGCGGGCTGCTGATCACCCTGGACGAGCTGCAGTCCGTGGACCGCGACCAGCTCCACGCGCTCACCCAGCACGTCCAGGACCTCATCGGCTCCGGGCACGCGGTCGCCTTCCTCGCCGCCGGGGTGCGGCCGGGGGTGGACGCCCTGCTGGACCACGAGCGCACCACCTTCCTGCGCCGAGCCCACCGCATCGAGGTGAGCAGCGTGGACGTCGGCACCGCCGCGGAGGCGATCCGCATGACCGTCGCCGACACGGAGAAGACCATCACCCCCGAGGCCGCGGTGCTCGCCGGCGAGATATCCCGCGGATACCCCTACCTGATCCAGCTCATCGGCTCCAAGGCCTGGCAGAACAGCGGCGACGCGGACACCATCGAGGTCGAGGACGTCCGCGGCGCGAGGGACACCGTGGTCGCGGCGATGATCAAGAACGTCCACGGCCCGGCCCTGCGCGGGCTCAGCCCCCGCAAGCGCGAATACCTCCGCGCCATGCTCGAGGACGAGGGGCCCTCCGCCGTCGGCGACATCGCGCGGCGCATGGCGATCGACCCGCGCAACCAGTCCACCTACCGCGAGCGGCTGATCGAGGACGAGCTGATCCGTCCTGCCGGGCGCGGCTTCGTCGAGTTCGCCCTGCCCTATCTCGACGAGGCGCTGCGCCACGAGGAGCGCGAAGGGGTCGGCGCCGACGTCGAACCCGACACGGGCCTGACCCGGTCCCACCGCTCGCGGCGGGATCCTCGACCTCGGTAGGTCCTCCCGCGCGCCGGGCCCGATGCGACGGGCCCCGGCCCCCGCGTCTCACACCCGCGCGAGCGCCACGCCCACGTTGTCCGGGCCGCCGGCGGCGAGGGCGAGATCGACCAGCCGTGCGCCGAGGGCGACCGGGTCCTCCGCCCCGCCGGTCAGGGCCTCGGCGAGGGCCGACGGGTCGACGACGGCGTGCAGCCCGTCGGTCGCCACCAGCACCAGGTCCCCGGGCTCGAGCCGGCGCACCAGCAGGTCCGGAGCGGTGGGGGCGTCCGCGGCGAGCGCCCGGTTCAGCACCGCGCGGTCGGGGTGCGAGGCGGCCTCCTCGGGGGAGAGCCGGCCGGCGGCGAGCAGGGAGCGCACGTGGGTGTGCTCCTGGGTCACGTGCTCGATCCGGTCCCCGCGCACCAGCACCACCCGGGTGTCGCCGAGGTGGGCGATGTGCAGCCGGTCCCCGTCCAGCAGGGCGGCGGTGAGGGTCGAGCCGGCCCCGCCGTCGGTCGGCACCAGGGACTCCGCGGCGGCCCAGGCGGTCTCCAGGGCCGCGAGCGGGGCCGGCGCCGTCCCGACGTCGAGCGCCCCCTCGAGCGCCGTCGTGAACGCGGCGAGGATCCTCTCGGCGAGATCGTCGGCGGAGCCGAAGCCGTCGGCGACGGCGAGCAGCACCCGGCCGCCGGGCAGCGCGGTCACCTGCACGGCGTCCTGCTGGCTGGGGCGGTCGAGCCCCTGGTGCAGCGCCGAAGCGGTGCGGGGTGCGGTGGTCGGTGCGGTCATGACGTCCTCCTGGGGGAGTTCCCCGAGATCGTGGGCGAGGGCGCGGACGGCGGCGGCGCGGGAGAGGGCGTCGGCCTCCTCCTGCCGCCACCAGGAGCGCAGCTCCGCAGCGGCGGCATCGGCGTCGAGATCGCACAGCATCCGGATGCGGGCCAGGCCCATCCCGATGCCGCGCAGAGCGGCGATGAGCCGTGCCCGCTCGACCTGGTCCGTCCCGTAGGAGCGATACCCGGTGAAGGGGTCGACCCGACGCGGGACCAGCAGTCCCGACTCGTCGTAGAGGCGCAGCGCCTTCGGGCTCAGACCGCTCCTGGCGGCCAGTTCCCCGATGCTCAGCAGCGTCTCGTCCATGCCGTTCTCCGTCCTGCCTCGCCCGGTCTCCCGGGCACCGGGTCCGTCCCGGTGGGTCCACGCTCCGGATTGCCCCGGGGGAAGAGTCAAGAGGGCCCGGGGCCCGCCGTCACGATATTCCGTCGACCAGCGATGTCGTGGTGTGGTCGACTGCGTACATGCACGTGAGCATCCGTCCCCTGGTCCCCACGTCCGATCTCGAGCTCGACCAGTACCAGGCGCTCGGGACGGCGATCGACGAGGACAGCTTCGGCGGCAGCCAGTCCCTGACCCGGGAGCAGCTGCGCGCCGCGATCACCGACTCCCCGTACTGGAGCACCCGGCGCTGGGTCGCCGTCGTCGAGACCATGGAGGGCGGCGAGAGCATCGTCGGCCGCGCCTCCGTGTTCCTGCCGCTGCAGGAGAACCGCGAGACCATCGCGGTGGGGGCCTCCGTGCACCCCGCCTTCCGCGGCCGAGGCATCGCCACGGCGCTGGTCGAGGAGGCGCTGATCCCCGCGATCCGCGAGTCCGGCCGCACGCTGGTGGAGGCCTACGGCGAGATCCCGGCGGACGGCGACCCCGACAGCGAGGAGCTGCCGGTGCAGCGGCTCGCGGCGCGCCTCGGCATCACGCGGAAGAACCTGGCCGTCTGCCGGGCGCTGCCGCTGCCGCTCGAGGACTCGCTGCTGGACGCGCTGCAGGCCGAGGTCGATCCGGAGCTCGGCGAGTATCGCCTCGAGCTGTGGGACGGGGAGATCCCGGAGGAGCACCTGGAGCCGTACGGCCTGCTCATGCGGCAGCTCGAGCTCGACGATCCCGACGAGGACGTCGAGCACGAGGCGCCCGACTACACGCCCGAGCGGATCCGCGAGAGCGAGCGGCGGATGCGGGAGCGGGGGACCGTGCGGATCACGGCGGTCGCGGTCGCGCCCGACGGCAGCTTCGTGGGCAACTCCGAGGTCCACCTCCACGACGCGCCGCGAAGCACCCTGGGCTGGCAGGAGAACACCCTGGTCATGCCCGAGCACCGGGGGCATCGCCTGGGTCTCGCGCTCAAGGTCGCCACCCATCGGCAGCTGCGCGAGCGGGCTCCGCAGCTGCGCTCGCTGGTCACCTGGAACTCGCATGTGAACCCGTGGATGATCTCGATCAACGAGAAGCTCGGCTACGAGATCCGCTTCCGCGAGCTCGTGCTGCAGGGACGCCCGCAGCTCTGAGCCGCGGCGAGCGCCGGTGCGCGCCCGGTTCGTCGGGACTCGGCGGTCTCCGCCCAGTTTTCCCGACACGCCGCCCTGCTCCCCTCCTGTCGCCGCCCGTCGGGCTAGGTTCGGCGGCACAGGAGGGGGCAGCTGATGACCGTGCAGGCGAAGCATCTGAGGAAGACGACGCGTCGGAGTCGGCCGCACCACCAGTTCACCGTGGCCATGGCGATCCTGTCGCTGGTGATGGCCGGGGGCATGGTGGCCGGTGCGGTGACCAGCGTCGTCGGCCCCGAGGGCGGGGAGTCCGCGGTCGGTGCCGAGGGCGCCGGCGAGCTGCCGCCCGGGGACCCCTCGAACACCACCCGCCTCGCGCACCTGGACCGCATCACCGGGGACATCAGTCCCAAGTCCGTGGTCGCGAGCCCGGCCGGCACCGTCATCGCGAACAACATGATGTACAGCCACTCCTCCACGCTGTACGACGCCGAGACGCTCGAGCTCACCGCCGAGGTCGTGGACGAGGTGAACCTCGCCGACCACGGCTTCGAGGGCCGGGGCGGGGTCACGCAGGGCGCGCCCGTGGAGGCGGTGTTCTCGCCCGACGGGAAGTACGCCTACGTCTCCCAGTACCGCCTGCGCGGGCCCGGCGACGGCGCCGACGCCACCGACGACTGCCGGAACGGGGAGCAGATCGGGCGCTCCGCCGTGTACCGCCTGGACCTCGCGAGCAACGAATGGGACCAGGTCATCGAGGTGGGCAGGGTCCCGAAGTTCCTCTCCCTCTCGCCCGACGGCAGCCTCGCCCTGGTCTCCAACTGGTGCGACGAGACGGTCTCCGTGATCGACCTCGCCGCCGGGGAGGAGACCAGCCAGATCCCCGTCGACTCCGCCCCGCGCGGCAGCGTCATCCTCCCGGACAACCGCACCGCCTACGTGACCGCGATGTACGCCGACGAGCTCTTCCGGGTGGACCTCGTCACCGGCGAGAGCGAGCTGGTGCTCGAGACCGGCCGCAAGCCCCGCCACCTGGTGCTGTCCCCGGATGCGAGCCGCATGTACCTCACCGTCTCCGGCAGCGACGAGCTGCTCGAGCTCGACACCGCCACCGGCGAGGTGCTGCGCACCGCCGAGACCGGCCGCGAGCCGCGCACCATGACGATCTCCCCGGACGGTCTCGCGCTGTACGTCGTGAACTACTACGCGAACACCGTCTCGAAGTTCGACACCGCGACGATGGAGGAGATCCAGACGGTGGAGGTGGGCCAGAACCCGATCGGCATCACCTACGAGCCCACCCAGCGCCGCGTCTGGGTCGCGAACTACGCCGGTTCGATCGACGTCTTCGACGACACCGCCCCCTCGGGTGGCACCATGGAGCCATGACCCACGTCACGGAGCAGGACCAGCAGCCGGATGCCGTCGTCACCGCCTCCCGGGAGGTCGCCGCGAGCGCGGAGGAGATCTTCGCCCTCATCGCCGACCCTGCCCAGCAGCCCCGCTGGGACGGCAACGACAATCTCGCCGAGGCCGCACCCGGGCAGCGGGTGCGTGCCGTGGGCGACGTCTTCGTGATGACCAACCTGGGCGGCGGGGTGCGGGACAACCACGTCGTCGCCTTCGCCGAGGGACGCGAGATCGCCTGGACGCCCGCCCCGCACGGCGAGCGGCCGCCCGGGCACCGCTGGGGCTGGACCCTCGAGCCGCTCGCCGCCGGACGCACCCGCGTCACCCACGAGTACGACTTCTCGGCCCTGCCCGCCGAGCAGGAGAAGCGCCTGGCCAAGGCCCGGCAGATGACGCCCGAGAAGCTGCTGGCCTCGATCGATCGGCTGGCCCGGCTCGCCGAGGAGGTCGAGGGCACCTGAGCTCGCCGGAGGAGGAGAACACCGGACCCGTCGACCCGAGGAGCCTCGGGCCGGCGATGGACCCCGACGTGGCGCGCGTGGAGTCCGCGATCGAACGCGCGGCGAAGCGGGGCGACTTCGACGACCTGCCCGGCGCGGGCAAGCCGCTGGACCTGCCCTCCACCCACGACCCGGACTGGTGGATCAACCAGCGCATCGCCAGCGGTGACATCGACCGTCAGGCCCTGCTGCCCGTGGTGGTGCTGCTGCGCAAGGAGTACGAGAAGCGCGACGAGACCCTCGCCGCGCTGCCCTCCGAGCGGGCCGCGCGGGAGTACGCGGAGGACTTCACCGAGCGGGTCCACCAGGACCGTCGCGCGAACCCGTTCCAGACGATGCTCGCCCCGGCGTGGGAGGCGGGCGACGCCGCACGGCGCTGGCGGGAGCTGCGCGCTGCACGGCCGGCGGAGGCGCCGACGACGCCGGAGGCGACGTCGGCGCGGCCGGCGGAGGATCCGCCCCGTCGGCGCTGGTGGCCTTTCGGCCGACGGGGCTGAGCCCCTCCCGCTCAGCGCAGCGCGTGCCGGGTGGAGGCGACCGCACGGCCCACGGCACCGACGGCCCACGGCACCGACGGCCTCCGAGAGCGCCTCGGGCGAGCGGTCCGCACCGAGAGCGGCCGGCGCGGTCCCGGCGCGGTCGGGTCCAGGAGCGCGGCGACACGGAGGGCGAACCCGGTCCGCGTCGTGTCGTCGATCATCAGCGCTCCCATCCCTGCCAGGCCGCGGCGAACCATTCCTCGGCATCCGCCGCCGCGGGGGCGCTCCCTGCGCGCGCAGCCAGGTGCACATGTTCACGCAGTCGCGGCGCAGGAAGTCCGAGCCGTTCGGGTTCGCGATCAGGTCGATGACCTGCGGGACGTCGATGATCACCGGATCCGGCTCGGCCTGCCGCGCATCGGCCAGGACGTTGTAGGGGGAGAGATCGCCGTGCACCAGCCCGAGGGCGGCGAGGTCGATCACCGTCTCCCGCAGGCGCTCCGCCCAGCGGCCGACGGTCGCCGGATCCGGGCTGGTCTCCTGCAGGCGCGGAGCGGCGACGGCGCCGTGCGCATCGTCGGTGCCGATGAACTCCATCAGCAGCTCGGTGCCGACGATCTGCACCGGATAGGGGACCGGGAGACCCGCCTCCCACAACCGTCCCAGCACGTCGAACTCGGTGCGGGCCCACTGCCCGGCCGCGACCTGCTTGCCGAAGGCGGTGCCCTTGGCGATCGCCCGGCCCTCGCGGGAGTCGGTGCTGCGCCGACCCTCGGTGTAGGCGTGCGAGCGGTGGAAGGTCGAGTGCTCGGGGGAGCGGTAGCGCTTGGCGACCAGCAGCGCACCCTCCCCGGGAGCGCCGGTGAGGAGCTCCTCGGGCAGGGACCGCTCGAGCAGGAAGGCGTCGGCCTCCTTGCCGGTCTTCAGCACCCCCAGCTCGGTGTCGATCGCCCCGTCGTGCTGGACCACCCAGTCGGGGAAGGGCTGCGGTCCGCGGTCCAGGGTGTGGGCGGTCTCGGGCCAGGTGGACCAGCGCTGGTCGTCGTCGAGCTCGGCGACGGTGAGGGCGTACATGGACTTCGCGAAGAAGGCGTCCCGGTCGAAGGACGTGGTCATGGGGTTCTCCTGAGGGAGGGCCTGCGAGGTGCTCAGCAGGTCGTGACGGAAGGGAGGACGGCAGGGGTCAGCACGGCGACGACCATCTGGTCCTCCTTCCCTCAGGGCGGCCCGGTGCGGGTCGCGACGCGATCACGGTAGGCGGGGCGCGCACAGCGGGTCCACTCCTTTTCCGGCTGGACCCTCGGGCGCTGGCCAGGGACACTGGCGTCATGTTCCTGGAGAACCTCGGCATCGACGCCCTCGACCCGCTCCGCCTGGGCCGCTTCTGGGAGGCGGCGCTCGGCACCACCACCCTCACCGCGGAACCCGACATCTTCGAGACCCGCCTGGAGATCGCCGGCGAGGACTACCTCGACCTGTGCTTCGCGCAGGTTCCGGTGCACAACGACGCCCCGCTCAGGCTGCATCTGGACCTGCGCGGCGGTGATCAGCAGCTCGAGATCGCCGATCGCCTGCGCTCTCTCGGCGCGCGCGATCTCGACATCGGGCAGGGGGACGTGCCCTGGATCGTGCTCGCGGACGTGGAGGGCACCCCCTTCTGCGTGACGGAGGGGCGCGAGGCCTACACGGACACGGGCCCGATCGCGGCGCTGCCGCTGGACTCCGCCGACCCCGAGCGGGACGTGGACTTCTGGGCGTGGATCACCGGATGGACGCAGGCTCCCGGCGACGGGCCGCCCACCCTCCGCCATCCCTCCGGTCGTGGACCGCTGCTCGAGCTGTGCGAGGAGCCGGAGCCCAAGCGCCCCGGCGCGAAGAACCCGATCCACCTCGACGTGCGGCTCGAGGCCGGGGACGATCCCGACCGGATCGCGGCCGAGGTCGCCCGGCGCGGCGGCCACGAGTTCCTCCCCGACTGGGGCGAGCTGCCCTGGCGGGTCTTCCGGGATCCCTCCGGGAACGAGTTCTGCCTGCTGCCGGCCCCGGGATCGACACCGGGATCGACACCGGGAACCGCCTCGGGACCGGCCGCGTGACGGCCGGTCGCCGGACCGCCGCCGGACTGTCCGCGCTGCTCGTCGGCGCCGGCGTCGCGCACCTGGTCCGGCCCGAGCCCTTCGACCGCATCGTCCCGCGGGCGCTGCCCGGACCGGCGCGGCACTACACCTGCGCCTCCGGGATCGCGGAGCTCGGCGTGGCCGGGCTGCTCGCGATCCCGCGCACCCGTCGCGTGGGCGGACTCGCCGCGTTCGCCCTGTTCGTCGCCGTGTTCCCCGCGAACCTGCAGATGGCCCACGACTGGCGGCACGCCCGGCCGAGGAAGCGAGCGATCGCCCTCGGCCGACTCCCGCTGCAGGGCGTGCTCGTCGCGCTGGCGCTGCACGCGGCGCGCGCGGACCGGCTCCGTCAGGTCTGAGCGGAGGCCTCCGCCGGAGGAGCCTTCCGCCGCCGCCAGGGCAGGAACAGGCCGGAGAGGATGAGGCCGACGACCCCCACCAGCAGTGCCTCGCGCACCCCGATGGCGGTCGCCAGCAGACCCGCGACCAGGGCGAAGATCGGCGCAGCGCCCCGCGAGGCGAGGGTGAACGCGGTTGTCACACGCATCATGTACCGGTCCTCCGTGGCCTCCATCCGCACGGCCGAGTACACGGGTCGGAAGATGCTCGCCACGGTGAGCAGCCCGAAGGTGGCCGCCACGTAGATCGCCAGGCCCGCCGGACCGCCCGGGAGGAACGGCAGGGCCAGCAGGGGCAGGCCGCGCAGCAGCCCGGACCACAGCAGCGTGCGGTGCTCGCCGAGACGCCGCGACACGCGGGGTGCGAGCCGCGAGCCGACGATGCCGCCCAGGCTCGGCGCCGCGAGGGCGATCCCGAACTGCCAGGCGGGCAGGTCGAGACCGCGCAGCAGGAGGACGAGCTCGAGCGGCCCGATCCAGGCGATGAAGGCGGCGAAGAGCGTCGCGTTCAGCAGCAGGGGGCGCAGCGTGGGATCCGAGGCGGCGACCGTGAACCCCGCCGAGGCCTCGGCGAGGAAGTGTCGCGTGCCGGGATCCGGCGGCGTGGGCTCGGGCTGCCGGAGGCGACGGACGCCGAGCGCGGAGGCGAGCATCCCCACCGCCTGCAGGCCCAGGGTGACGGTGGTGCCGAGGAGCTGCACGACGGCGCCGCCCAGCGCCGGGCCGATCGTGTTGAACAGCCAGAACGTCGACTCCAGCTTCCCGATCGCCTCGGTGCGCCGCTCGCGGGGCACGAGGTTCTTCAGGTGCGCCGCCGAGGCGCCGCCGAACACGATCCCGCCGAGGGCGCCGATCGCGGAGACGGCGACGAGCTGCCAGAACGAGAGGATCCCCAGCAGTGCGGCGAGGGGGACGGAGGCGAAGAGCGCGGCCCGCACGAGATCCGCGGAGATCATCACCGGACGTTTGCGTCGTGCCTCGATGAACGGTCCCAGCGGAAGGGCGAAGGCCACTCCGACCAGCCCCGCGGCCGCGGTGAGGATCGAGATCTGCAGGGTGGAGGCATCCAGGGTGCGCACGGCGATCAGCGGCAGCGCACCCATCGCCAGGGCCGACCCCGCATCGGACGTCGCCCGGGCGAACCAGAGCCGGCGGAAATCCGCATCCAGAGGCGGCACGGCCGTCGTGGCGCTCCTCGTCTCCGTCGCCATCGGTCCCCTCACCCTGGTGCGAGAGCGCCACGCTAGCAGCGGAGGGGGTCGGCCCCGCGCCGGACACGCGCTGGGGGAGAGGGCCGCTGCGCGGCTGTCGATGGGCTAGCGTGGTGGGCTTCGTGTTCGGTCGGACGAAGGAGTTCAGGTGACGACCAGACGGACCTTCCTCGGTCTGGCCGGGGTGGCAGGAGCGTCGGCGCTGGCCGGCTGCTCGGCGGATCCCCGGATCGATGCCGCACTGGGCCCGCTCGCGGAGCGGGACGCGCAGGACGAGATCACCTTCGGGATCTGGGACAAGGCGCAGGAGCCCGCCATGCTGCAGATCATCGACGCGTTCAACGAGGTCTACCCGGGCATCTCGGTCGCCGTCTCGACCACGGCCTTCGGTCCCTACTTCGAGCGGCTGCGCATCCAGGCCCAGGGCGACGACCTGCCGGACGTCTTCTGGATCAACGGCCCGAACTTCGAGCTCTACGCCTCCTACGGGATGCTGCAGGATCTCAGCGGGCTCGAGGGCTTCGATCCGCAGAACTACCCGCCGAACCTCGTGGACCTGTACTCCTACGAGGGGACCCCGTACGCGATACCGAAGGACTTCGACACCGTCGCCCTGTGGTTCAACCGGGACCTGCTGCACCGCGCCGGGGTGGACGAGCCCAGCGGCAGCTGGTCCTGGCAGGAGTACCGCGAGGCCTCCGAGGCGGTCACCCGGGCCCTGGGAGGGGAGCAGATCTGGGGCAATCCGGGAGGCGTGGCCAACCAGGCCCTGATCTACCCGCTGATCCTGCAGGCCGGCGGGTTCATCCTCTCCGAGGACAAGAAGACCTCCGGCTACGACGGTCCCGAGGCGATCGAGGCGTTCGGCTTCCTCGACGGGATGATCCGCGACGGGATCGCGCCCGACGTCCGCTACACCGCGGAGAACGAGCCCAAGGACCTGTTCAACAACGGACGCTCCGCCCTGTACCTGTCCGGCAACTGGGAGGCCGCCCTGCTCCAGGAGTCCCCGGTGCGCGAGCACCTGGGGGTGGCCCCGATCATCCACGGCGAGCAGGAGGCCAACGTCATCCACGGGATCGGCTGCGCGATGTCCGCCCGCAGCCGGCACAAGCCCGCCGCCTCCGCGTTCCTCTCCTTCCTCGGCTCGGAACGGGCCCACCGGATCCAGGCCGAGGCGGGGGCCGCCAACCCCGCGTTCCTCGGCACGAACGACGCCTATGTCGAGGCGATCCCCGAGTTCTCCCTCGACGTGTTCGTCGATGCCGCGGAGACCGCCCTGCCGTATCCGGCCAGCCAGAACACCAGCGCATGGCTGCAGCTGGAGGAGCTGCTGTTCCCGAAGATCCTCGGCGGTGAGAGCCCTGTCCAGGACGGGGCCCGGGAGCTCGCGGAGCGCATGAACGGAGTGCTCGCCGATGAGTCATGACACCGCCCCGGCCACCTCGCGCCGGCGTCGCAGCCGCGACGGCGCCTGGCCGATCGTGTTCCTCGCCCCGCTGATGATCGGCGTGGTGGTCTTCTACTTCTGGCCGATCCTGGCCACCGTCCTGAACTCCTTCTCCAGCTTCGGACCCTTCGGCGAGCGCAGCTTCGCCGGGCTGGAGAACTTCCGGACCCTGCTCACCGACTCCTTCATCCCGCGTGCCGTCCTCAACACCGCGATCTACACCGCGATCGTGCTGCTGGGCATCCCCCTGGCCGTCGGGATCGCCTCGCTGATGAACCAGAAGGGGCTGCGGTTCTCCCGCTTCTACCAGGTGCTGTTCTTCCTGCCCGCGGTCTCGATGCCGGTGGCGGTCGCGCTCGTGTGGCGGATGATCTTCAACAAGGAGTTCGGGATCGTCAACTGGGCGCTGTCCCTGGTGGGGATCGAGGGGCCCTACTGGACCACCGCGCCGTGGTGGGCGCTGCTGGCGGTCTCGATCGTCGGCCTGTGGGCGAGCCTGCCGCTGGCGATCATCATCCTCTCGGCCGGGCTGCAGGGCATCCCGGCGGAGCTGTACGAGGCCGCGCAGCTCGACGGCGCCGGACCCGTGCGCCAGTTCGTCGCGGTGACCGTGCCGCTGCTGACCCCGAGCATCTTCTTCCTGACCATCATCACCGCGATCAACGGCTTCCAGCTGTTCGACCTGCTGTTCGCGATGATGGGCCAGGCGAATCCCGCGATGGCCGACACCCAGTCGCTGGTCTATCTCTTCTACTCCGAGGCCTTCCGCCAGAACGATCAGGGCTACGCCTCGGTGATCGCCCTGCTGATCCTGCTGATCATCGGGGTGTTCACCCTGCTCCAGTTCCGCATGCAGAGGAGGTGGGTCCACTATGAGTGAGCGCACGAGAACCGCTTCGAGGACCCGCGCCGCGACACCCCGCACCGCGACACCCCGCACCGCGACGCAGACCCCGCGCCGCTGGGGCACGCACCTGGTGCTGCTGCTCGGCGGACTGTTGATGATCTTCCCGTTCCTCTGGCAGGTCAGCATGTCCCTGTCGACGCACGCCGAGGTCACCTCCGTGCCGCCCACCTGGCTCCCGGCCGACCCCCAGTGGGGCAACTACCCGGCGGTGTTCGAGCAGGTCCCCTTCGGGAACCAGTTCCTCACCACCGCGGCGGTGACCGTGGCGCGGGTGGTCGGGCAGCTGCTGCTGTGCGCGCTCGCGGGCTATGCCTTCGCGCGGATGAGCTTCCGCGGCAAGAACCTGCTGTTCGCGCTGGTGCTGTCGATCCTGATGGTCCCGTACCAGATCTACCTCATCCCCCAGTACGACATCGTCCAGCAGCTGGGATGGCTGAACACCGTCGCCGGCATCGCCGCGCCGGGGATCTTCAGCGCCTTCGGCACCTTCCTCATGCGCCAGCACTTCCTGGGGATGCCGCGCTCCCTCGAGGAGGCGGCACGTCTGGACGGCGCCAACCCCTGGCAGACGTTCTGGCGGATCATGTTCCCGCTCTCCGGGCCGGCCCTCAGCGCCGTCGCGATCCTCACCGCCCTGGCCTCCTGGAACGATCTGATGTGGCCGCTGATCGTGGCGACCTACGACGACCGCACCACCCTCGCGGTGGGGCTGTCCTCGCTCCAGGGTCAGTTCACCACCGACTACCCGGTGATGATGGCCGCGGCGTTCATGGCCATGCTGCCGCTGATGATCCTGTTCATCGTGCTGCAGCGGCGCGTGGTCGAGGGCCTGGCGCACTCGGGGATGAAGGGCTGAGCACCCGGCTCGCCGTCCCGCTCACCGCTGTCCCCGTCCCCGCTGACGCGATCATCTCTGCGCTTCGAGCCGCCCCGCGACCACCGTCGCCAGCACGTCCGTCTCCCGCAGTCGCTGCGCCGCCTCGCGGGCGGCGGTCCCGACCATGAGCCCGTCCGGGCCGAGCGCGACGTCCGCGAAGAGATCCTCGCCGTGCTCGAGCAGCACCACGTCCGCCGGTCCGCCCGGACGCAGCGCAGTGACGCCGTCGGTCGAGGCGGCGAGGGCCTCGCGCGGCTGCAGCTGCTGCTCGGGATGCCAGCCGGGTCGGTCGTCGGCGCTGCGATGCACCGCGGCGGCCATCGCCAGCCACGGATCCAGCGGCGCGACCGGGGAGTCGGAGCCCAGCGCCAGCTCCACCCCGGCCGCGAGCAGGTCCCGCAGACGGAAGGCCTGCGCACCGTGGCCGGGCCAGATGCTCTCGGTGGCGTCGCGATCGTCCAGCAGGTGCGCGGGCTGCACCGAGGCCACCACCCCGAGCGCGGCCATCGCGTCCACGTCGTCGTCGGTGAGCATCTGCGCATGCTCGATCCTGGCCTCGATCCCCACCGCCCCGATCGCCGCGAGCGCGACCTGCGCCGCGGCGTCCCCGATCGCGTGCACCGCAGCGGTCAGGCCCTGCGCCCTCGCCCGGGTCAGCGCCTCCCGCAGCGCCTCCGGGCCCACGCTCAGCACCCCGCGCCCGGCGTAGCCGTGCCCGTCGGTGTAGGTGTCGCGGGTGTAGGCGGAGTGCGAGCCGAGCGCCCCGTCGACGATCACCTTGAGCGGACCCATGGTCACCAGGCCCCGCTCGTCGAGCACCGTGCCCGTCGGCCCGGGGGCGGCCGCGAGCTCCTCGGGGTACACGGCGGTGCGGATCCGCAGGCGCGGGCGCCGCCGCGGCCACGTCTCCCACGGCCGACCCCACTCCATGTCCGTCAGCCCCACGACCCCGCGCTGCAGGGCCTGGCGCTGCATCATCGCCGAGCCCGTCGCCACGGCCTCGGCGACCCCCGGCAGCTCGGGCAGGCGCGGGGCGAGGGCGAACCACTCCTCCTCGGCGAGGATCCCGTCCCGCGGCGGCACGCCCAGGGCGAGCAGCGCGGCGGAGTTCAGCCAGGCGTGGTGGGCGTCGCCGCCGATCAGCACCGTCGGCACCGCACCGGTGGCCTCGTCGAGCGCGGGGACCGTCGGCGGCACCGCGAAGTCCACCAGGCGGTGCCCGAAGCCGATCAGCGCCTGCCCGGGATCGACCGCGGAATCGCGGCGCAGGGCGAGCTCGGCCCGCACCCGCTCGAGGATCACCCCCACGCTGCCGGCCCCGGTGGTGTCCAGCCGGGCATGGGCCTGGGCGAGCTGACCGGTGTGGACGTGCTGGTCCCACAGCCCGGGCAGGGCGAGGGCCCCGCCGCCCTCGAGCACCTCCTCGCCGGGGTCCGCGGCGAGCTCCGGGGCGCGCTCGGCGATCGCCCCGTCCTGCAGGCGCAGGTCCACCGGGGAGGCCGGGGCCCGGCCGGACGCGGCATCGACGGGCCGCACCTGTCTGATCAGCACCGATCCAGACTAGCCGGGACGCGTGGGAAGGTCATGACGGCTGTCATGGGGCGGACGTGATCGCGGGGACTGGGACGGCCGCGGCGTGCACGGGAGGCTCGTGCCATGACATCGACGACCGCCTCCGCCCCTCCTGCACGGCCACCGGGCACCGCCGCCGCCCGCACCGCCGCCCGCACCGCGGCGATCAGCCTGCGCGGCGTCACCCGCCGCTACGGCGCCGTGCGCGCCCTGGACGGCCTCGACCTCGAGATCCGTCCCGGGGAGATCGTGGCGCTGCTGGGCCCCAACGGCGCCGGCAAGTCCACCGCCATGGAGATGATGGTGGGGCTCGCGACCCCGGACACCGGCGCCGTGAGCATCCTCGGCACCGATCCCACCACCGCCACCCGCACCGGGCTGATCGGCACCATGCTCCAGGCGGGCGCACTGCTGCCCGACCAGTCCGTGCGCTCCATGCTGCGGATGCTGCACTCCCTGCAGGCGCATCCGATGCCGATGGCCGACGTCGTCGCCCAGGCCGACATCGCCGACCTGGTCACACGGAAGATGGGCACCCTCTCCGGCGGCCAGGCCCAGCGGGTCCGCTTCGCGATCGCCCTGCTCGGCGACCCGCAGGTGCTGCTGCTGGACGAGCCCACCGTCGGCATGGACGTGGGCGCCCGCCGCGCCTTCTGGGACCAGATGCGCGAGGTCGCCGCGACCGGCCGCACCGTCGTCTTCGCGACCCACCACCTCGACGAGGCCGAGCGCGAGGCCGCCCGCGTTCTCGTCATGGACCGCGGCCGCGTGGTCGCCGACGGCACCGGCGCCGAGATCAGCGCCGTCGTCGCCGGGCGCGTGATCACCCTGCGCGGCGCCGCGCCGGAGCGGATCGCCGCCCTGCCCGGCGTCGAGAGCGCCGCGGCCGACGGGGCCGACCCGCGCCGCGTGCGCGCCGTCTGCTCCGACTCCGATGCGGCGCTCGCCGCGCTGTTCACCGGGGAGCTCGCCGCGGTCGTCCACGAGGTCCTGGTCTCCGCGCCCGGTCTCGAGGAGGCCTTCCTGCGGATCACCGAGCACGACGAGGACGCCGATCACGAGGGGGCGCCGCGATGAGCACCGCCGTCGGCCCCGCCCGGACCACCCCGAGGAGCACCCCGATGACCACGCCGACCGACTCCACCGTCCTCACCTCCGCCGACCGCCCCTCCACCGGCGACCACCCCGGCGGCCTCGCCCCCGCCGCGCCGCGCACGGCCGCCGCCCCGTCGGCCGCGAGCCGCACCCTCCGCTACGCCACCCACACCACCCGCATGACCGTCACCAACGTGGTGTTCATGGTCTTCACCATCGCTCTGCCGGTGGGCATGTACCTGCTGTTCTCGATGATGTTCGGCGAGCAGGACGACGGCCGGGCCCGCGGCATGATCATGGTGAACATGGCCGCCTACGGCGGGCTCGGCGCCGCCGTCACCGCCGGCACCCAGATCCAGGAGGACCAGCGCAACGGCTTCCTGCGCCAGCTGATCGTGGCGGGGCTGTCGCCGCGCTCCTTCCTCACCGGCTCCGTGATCGCCGCCAGCGCCGTGATCGTGCCCGCGCTGATCGCGGTGGGCCTGGTCGGGGTGGCCACCGGCGTCGAGGTGGGCCCCGTCCCCTTCGTCTCCACCATCGCCGTGCTCTGGCTGGGCCTGCTGCCCACCATCCTCGTCGGCATCGTGCTCGGCATGATCCTCAAGGGCGGCGCCGCGATGGCCGGCGGCGTGGTGACCATGATGGCGATGGCGATCTTCGGCGGGCTCTGGATGCCGCTGGAGATGTTCCCCTCCTGGATGCAGGCCCTCGGGCAGGCGATGCCCACCTACTGGATCTCCCGCCTGGGGGAGTGGTCGATGTACGGCGAGGCGCTGCCCGTGACCGGTCTGCTCGTGATCGGCGCCTGGACCCTCGTGCTCGGCGTCCTGTGCGCGCTCAGCCTCCGCCGCGCCGTGGGCCTGAAGCGTCGGTGACGGGGCGGACGCTGACACAATGACGGCCATGAGGACGTCCCCGCCGACGGAGTGGGGGGCCTGGATGCGCGGCTCCGAGGAGGAGGCCGCCGCCCGGCCCCTCACTCCCCGGGCGATCCACCGCTCCGCCGTCGAGTCCGGCGGCCTCGCCTTCGCGGTCCCGCCGGTGCTGTTCGTGCTGATCCCGATCGTCTTCGCCTGGATCGAGGCCCCGGGGATCGGGGCGCTCCTGGCCACGCTCGTGCTGCCCGTCTACGGGCTGCTGTTCGTCTACGCCACCGGGATCGGCCTGTACCCGCTGCGGGTGCGGCTGGCCTGGTTCGCGCTGTGCACCGCACTGATCCTGCTGCTGGTCCCGCTGCTCGGCGCCAACGTGCTGTACATGGTGATGTTCCAGGCCATGACCCATGTGCTGCTGCTGCCGTGGCGGTGGGCGGTGCCCACGATGCTGCTGATGAGCGTCACCGTGGTGGTGCTCGCCATGGTGTTCCAGGTGTACATCGCGGCGGGACTCGCGGTGATGGGCACCGTGATGGCCTGGGGCATCGGCTACGGGATCCGCCAGCAGGTGCTGCAGGAGCAGCTCGAGGCCGCCCAGCACCGCAACGCCGTGCTCGCCGTCGCCGCGGAGCGGGAGCGCATCGGCCGCGACCTCCACGACCTCGTGGGCCACTCGCTGACCTCCCTGACCATCTCCGCCCAGCTCGCCCGGCGCCTGCTCGACACCGATCCCGAGGCCGCCCGCGCGCAGCTCGCGCACATCGAGACCACCGTGCGCCAGGCGCTCGCCGACGTGCGCGCCACCGCGAGCGGCATGCAGACCGTGCGCGCCGCCACCGAGATCGCCTCCGCCCGCACCGTCCTCTCCACCGCCGGCATCCGGGCCGAGGTCCCCACCGCCCTGCCGCCGCTGCACGACGACCTCTCCGAGCTGTTCGGCTACGTCATCCGCGAAGGGATCACCAACATCGTGCGCCACTCCCGCGCCTCCCGCGCCACCATCGCCGTCGACCCCGACGCCGTCACCGTCCAGGACGACGGCATCGGCATCCCCGCCGGCACCGGCCGCACCGGCCTGCGCGGCCTCGAGGCCCGGGTGGTGCTCGCCGGCGGACGTCTCGAGGTCGACTCGAGCGGGACCGGCACCCGCCTCACCGCGCGCATGGGCGCGGCATCGGACGCGGGAGACACCGGGGAGGGCACGGCATGATCCGCCTCGTGGTCGCCGACGACCAGGCCATCCTGCGCTCGGGCCTGGTGGCGCTGCTGCGCCTGGAGACCGATCTCGAGGTGGTGGGGGAGGCGGCCGACGGGGCGGGGACCCTCGCCGCGGTCGCCGATCACCGCCCTGACGTGCTGCTGCTGGACGTGCAGATGCCCCCGGGGACCACCGCGGAGGGCGCCGCCGGGCCCGAGGACGGCATCGCCGTCGCCGAGAGGCTGAACAGCGGGGCGGGCGACAGCGGTGCGGGCGACGACGAGGGCCCCGTGCCGCGGATCATCGTGCTGACCACCTTCGGGCGCGCCGGCTACCTGCGCCGCACGATGGAGGCCGGGGCCCAGGGGTTCATGGTCAAGGACACCCCGGTCGAGCGCCTGGTCGACGCGATCCGTCGCGTGCACCAGGGCATGCGGGTGGTGGATCCCGAGCTCGCCGCGCAGTCCCTCGCCGTCGGCCCCAGCCCGCTCACCGCCAAGGAGACCGAGGTGCTGCAGGCCACCGCCGCGGGCGGCACCACCGCGGACATCGCGCGGTCGCTGTTCCTGTCCGAGGGCACCGTGCGGAACCACCTCTCCGCGGTGATCGGGAAGCTCGGGGTCTCCCACCGGGCCGAGGCCGTGAGGACCGCCTCGGAGAACGGCTGGATCTGACCCCCTCCGGGGCGATCCGACTAGCCTGCCGTCGTGCACACGATCGAATCCCTTCTCGGCCTGCTGATCGAGATCAGCGTGCCGGCCTTCGCGATCGCGTCCATGCTGTCGATGGGACTGCGCACCCCGCTGCGCGCCTTCCGCCGCCAGCTGCGCGACCGCCGCACGGTCCTGTCCCTGCTCGGCGCCAACTTCGTGGTGGTCCCGGCAGTGGGGACGCTGCTGATCTGGCTGCTCAACGGCCTGATGCCGCATCAGATCGCCGAGGGCTTCGTCATCGCGCTGTGCGCGGCGGGCGCGCCCTTCGTCCTCCAGCTGGGGGCGATGGCCCGCATCCCCTACGGCGAGACGGCCGGGCCGATGGCGGTGCTGCTGCTCGGCTCGATCGTGTTCATGCCGCTGGTGGTGCCGTTCCTGCTGCGGGACGTGTCCGTGCACGGCTGGTCGGTGGCGCAGCTGCTCCTGGGCACCATGCTCTCCCCGATGATCGCGGGCATCGTCATCGCGGCCGTCTGGCCCGCTCGCGCGGATCTGTTCGCCCGCATCGCCGGCAGCGTCGCCGCGGTCTCCGCGGTGCTGATGTTCCTCTCCGGCTTCGGCGCCAACTCGGGCCTGGTGCTCTCGCTGCTGCTCTCGCCGGTGCTGCTGGTCGCCGCCGGTCTGGTCGCGCTCGCCTTCGCCGCGGGACGCATCTCCGGGGATCTCGCCGGGAGCACCCTCACCGTCGCCGACGGGCCCGCGATCCTCACCAGCCAGCGCAACATCGCCGCCGCCCTGCTGGTGGCCCGCACCGGCGCGGATTCCGACGGTGACGGCTCCATCGTGGTCGCGATCCTGCTGCTGAGCGCGGTCGGTTTCGTGATGCTCGTGCCCTACTCGCTGGTCAGCGGCTACATCCGGCGCCGACGTGCCGGGGAGCGGGCCACGCTCGGGGTGCTGCTGGGCGTCGTCGGCCCCAGGGCGGACTGAGCGGCCTCTCCCCGCACCGCCCGCCCGGGCCCGGAGCGGGGCTCCCGGCCGCAGCTCCCGCCGGGCAGGACGCCTGAGCCGTCGCGTCGGCCTCTCCTCGCCGACGCCTCGGACATCCTCGAGCGCGGAACCCGGGCACGTGGCACCGGCCGCGCGGCGTCCGACGGGGCGTTTCGCTCAAGGCGTCACCGCTGCGAGCGCTCCGCCCTGTCCTCGCGCGGCGCCAGAGCCTAGGGTCGTGGGACGTGTCCTCCCTGCTGCGCATCGTCCGCTTCACCCGCACCCTCGCCCCTCTCTACACCGCGGTCATCGTCTGCTCGGTGCTGACCGCCGCCACGGCGCTCGCGGTGCCCTTCCTGATCGGCAGCGCGACGGACACCGTCGCCGGGGCCGTGAGCGGACAGGTCACGACCGGGACCGCCGTGCGCACGGTGGTGCTGCTGGCCCTCGCGGTGCTGGTCGCGGAGCTGCTGAGCACCGTGATCTCGAACGTGGGCGGCTGGTTCGGCGACGTGATGAGCAACCGGATGCGCACCATCCTCTCGGTGCGCTACTACGACAAGCTGCTGCACCTGCCGCAGCGCTGGTTCGACAGCGAGATCACCGGCACCATCGTCGCCCGGCTGAACCGCTCGATCACCGAGATCACGAACTTCGCGAAGACCATGTCGAACTCCTTCGCGTCGATGCTCATCACCACCGTCGCGGTGCTCGCCATCAGCGCCTGGTACGCCTGGCCGCTCACGCTGCTGCTGCTCGTCGTGTTCCCGGTCTACGTGTGGCTGACCTCGCTGACGTCGGTGAAGTGGCAGCGTCTCGAGGCGCAGAAGAACGAGCAGGTGGACATCGCTTCGGGGCGCTTCGCCGAGGTGATCGGGCAGATCAGGGTGGTGAAGTCCTTCGTGCGCGAGCGCGGCGAGCTGGCGGACTTCTCCCGCCGCTTCGGCTCCACCGACGCCACCACCCGCGCCCAGTCCACGCACTGGCACCGCATGGACGTGATCCGCCGGTCGTTCCTGAACGTCATCTTCTTCGGCATCTACGTGATCATCTTCGTGCGCACCGTGCAGGGGCAGTTCTCCCTCGGCGAGATGGTGCTGCTGATCCAGCTGATGAGCATGGCCAAGGCTCCGGTGGAGTCGATGAGCTGGGTGATCGACTCGGCCCAGCGGGCGATCGCGGGCTCGCGGGACTACTTCCGGGTGATGGAGACGGAGGTCGATCCGCGCACGGCGGCGATGCTCGGCGCACCGCTGGCCGACGGGTCCGCGGGGGCCGGCCCCACGGCGGACGACGGCCCGGAGCCGTCCGCCGACGACCTGGTCCCCGCATCGCCCGTCGAGCCGGTGCCCGGTGCCCCCGTGGTCGCCTTCCGCGACGTCTCCTTCGCCTACGAGGACGGCGAGGACGTGCTGCACGGCATCGACCTGGCGATCGAACGCGGGGAGAAGGTCGCGCTGGTGGGGGAGTCCGGCGGGGGGAAGTCGACGATCGTGAACCTGCTGCTGGGGCTGTACGAGCCGCGCGCGGGCAGCGTCGAGGTGGTGGGCCGCCCGAGCACCGAGCTGCCGCTGGACCAGCTGCGCTCGCGGATCGGGGTGGTCTTCCAGGACGCCTCGCTGTTCTCCGGCACGATCCGCGAGAACATCGCCTACGGCCGTCCCGGCGCGAGCGACGAGGAGGTGGTCGACGCCGCGCACCGGGCGAACGCCGACGCCTTCATCCGCCGCTTCCCGGACGGCTACGAGCAGCTGATCGGGGAGCGCGGCCTGAAGCTCTCGGGCGGACAGCGGCAGCGGATCGCCGTGGCGCGGGCGATGCTCAAGGACGCCCCGGTGCTGGTGCTGGACGAGGCCACCTCCGCACTCGACACCAAGGCCGAGATCCAGGTGCAGAAGGGCCTCGAGGAGCTGATGGCCGGCCGGACCTCGCTGATCATCGCCCACCGCCTCTCGACGGTCGCCGAGGTGGACCGCATCGTCACCCTGCGCGACGGGCACGTCGACGAGATCGGCAGCCCGGCCGAGCTCGCCGCGAGCGGCGGGATCTACGCCCAGCTGCTCGCGCTGCAGAGCTCCGGGGACACACGGCGCCTGGCCAAGTACGACATCACGGGCTGAGCCTCACCATCACCGGCTGAGCCTCACCGGGGTCCCGGGCTCCCGGCACCGACGGGGAGCTCGGCGGCGATCCGCTCGGCCTCGGACGTGCTGAGCAGCACCTCGTCGTAGCCGGTCACCGCGCGGTCCACGTGGATGCGCAGCAAGGGGAGCCCGCGCTTCATGGAGACCAGCCGACGGGTCCCCGAGGGGTGGCGGAAGGTGCCGACCTTGCGGTACCCGGAGACCACCAGCCCCGAGCGGACGCCGAGCATCTCCGAGGTCCAGCCGGGCTCGACCTGCACGGTGCGGATCGCCGCGTGCGGGATCTCGATCGCGCCTCGCCCCACCATGAGCGACTCCCAGCCGGGGAAGTCGATCCGGAGCCGTGATGTGTCGGTGCTGACCCGTGTCATCGTGCCACCTCGTCCTCGATAGAATGATCTCGTAGTGCGAACGTTATCACTCTGAGAACGGTAAGGGAAGGCCGATGTCGAACGATGCCTCGATCGCGGAGGTGGTCACGCACCCCGTGCGGCTGCGGATCCTCCAGCAGCTCGGCGGGCGCAGTCTGACGACCGCCCAGCTGCGCGACGCCCTGCCGGACGTCACACAGGCGACGCTGTACCGGCACGTCGCGACCCTCCTGGACGCGGGGATGCTGACCGTGGTCGAGGAGCGGAAGGTGCGCGGCGCCGTCGAGCGCACCCTCGCCCTCGGGGAGCAGATGGCGCACGTGGACCGCGACGGGCTGCGCGCGATGAGCGACGCGCAGCTGCGCTCGGCCTTCCTCGCCTTCCTCGGTGACGTCGCCGCGGACTTCGATCGGGTCGTGGACTGCGGCGACGAGGAGCTGCGCGAGTTCCTCGGCTTCGGGAGGGGGCCGGTCCACGTCGACGTCGAGGACCTCGCAGCGATCCAGGCCGGCTTCGCGGAGCTCCTGGCCCCCTACCGGGAGGACCGCGGAGAGGGGAAGCGCCGCCTCAGCCTCGCGACGATCCTCCTGCCGGAGGCGGGCGGCCCCGCCGCCGAGGAGACGACGGGCTGAGGAGCGGCTCACGGGACGGAAAAGGCCGTGCGCTCGGGAGGGCACCGGGCGCACCATGGGCGGCGGCCGCGCGACGAGCTCCGCGGCGGCCATCCGGCCCCGCACCCATCCGGCCCTCAGGAAGCTCTCCATGTCTGCCCTCTCCGCCCCCACCACCCTGATCGAGGACGGCTTCGACGCCGAGTCGGTCGCGCAGCGCGTCGACCATCGCGTGCTGCTTCCGGCCGACCGGTCGCCGGGCGAGCGTCTGCCCCTCGTCCTGCACCTGCACGGCGCCCTCTCCTCCGCCGCGTCCCTCGAGCTGCATCGTCCGCTCTACGACGAGCTGACGGTCTCCGGCGGGCTCCCGCGAGCGATCATCGCCTGCGTCAGCACACCGACCGTCGGCGGCTTCTACATCGACCGGCCCGGCGCCGCGTGGGAGTCGCTCGTCGCGCGCGAGTACCCGGCGCACCTGGAGGAGCGCTTCGGCCCGCTGGGTGAGACCGCGCTGATCGGATCCTCGATGGGCGGCTACGGGGCGCTCGCGATCGCCGTCGCCGATCCCGAGCGCTTCGCGGCCGTGGCCGCGATCTCCCCGGCGGTGTTCCCCGCGGAGGCGCCCGCCGAGGTCCCGGCCCGGAACATCCCCTCCGTGCTGGGCGATCTCCATTCCGCGATGTCCGGCGGCACCGGGGACCTCTCGGTCTACGCCGAGAACGACGTCCACGCCCGGGCCCGCCGCCGCGCCGCCGTGATCCGTGCCTCCTCGCTGCGGATCCTCATCGACTGCGGGGCGGCCGACGAGTTCCTGCTGCACGAGGGGGCGGCGCATCTGCACGGCGTGCTCGAGGAGCTGGGGATCGAGCACGGGTTCCGTCTGGTCGACGGCGCGGGCCACATGGACGATCCCGCCGTCACGAGGAGCCGCGACGCGATCGCCTTCCTGGGACGGGCCCTCGCCGCGACGTGACGCGGAGCCATCGCCGCTGTGGGGACAATGGCTCCATGAGCACCTGGAGCGGCGTGGCCGAGGCCTATCGGCGATCCTTCGCGACGCTGTGCGCGGGGAGCGTCCCCGCGCTGATCGAGGCCACCGCGCCGGGTTCTCGCCATCTCGACCTGGGCTGCGGGACCGGCGATCTCGCCCTCGCCGCCGCCCAGGAGGGCCGCCGCGTCCTCGCCGTGGATCCGGACCCGGACATGGTGACGAGCACCCGCGCCGCGGCACGGGCCGCGGGGGAGCACCTCACGGTCCTCGAGGCGGGTTCGCCGGTGCTCCCGGTCCAGGACGCCTCGAGGGACGCGATCACCGCGAACTTCGTGGTCAACCATGTGCCTGATCCGCGTGCGACGGTGCGGGATCTCGCCCGGGTCGCGGCCCCGTCGGCCGTGATCGCCCTGACGATCTGGCCGAGCGACCCCGGCCCGCACCTGGCGGCCTACGCCGCGGCGAGCAGGGCGGCAGGTGCCGTTCCCGTGCCGAGCACGCACCTCGTGCCGGAGCTGGACTTCGAGCGGTCGGCCGACGGGCTCGCGCTCCTCGCGGCGCAGGCGGGGCTGCGGATCGTGCGGGCCGAGGAGCTGCGCTGGATCTGGGAGATCACGGCCGAGGACCTGATCGCCGGGATCGCGGGAGGAGTCGGTGGCGCGGGCCGCCTCCATCGGGCGCAGACGGCTGCGGTGCGCGCGGACATCGAGCGGCGGGCACGGGAGCTGTGGAGGCCCTTCGCCGGGACGGGCGGCGTGCTCGCGTTCCCCGTCACCGCTGTGCTGGTAGCCGCGACCCGTCCCTGAGCAGCCGCGGCAGCACCCGCACCAGCACCACCATTCCCACCAGCTCCACGAGGGTCTGGGTGACCACCGCAGCGGGAGCGAGCGGGAAGGGCAGGGCGAGGGCCAGCGGCAGCACCACGAGCGAGTTCCGGGTCGCGCCCGAGAAGGTCAGGGCGCGCGCCTCGGGCACCTCGAGCCGGGCCAGGCGGGACACGAGGATCCCGGCCGCCGTCGCGAGCACGAGGAAGGCGAGGTAGACCGGCACCAGCGCGAGAAGCGCGGTCCCCGCCCCGAGCACTCGCGGGGTCTGCGAGGCCACCACGCACAGCAGCACCAGCACCATCAGCGGCACCATCGTCCCGGAGAGGTCGAGCGCGGGGACGAGGCGCTGCAGGAGCGCCGCGAGCAGCAGCGGCAGCAGGATCAGCAGCACCAGCGCGCGCAGGAAGGGCGCCGGGGAGAAGAGGTCCGCCGCGGCGCTGCCGGCGAGCAGCGGGACCAGCACCGGCAGAGCGAGCATCTGGGCGAGCATGAGCAGCGGTGTCGCCGCGAGCAGGCGCTCCCGGGCACCGCCCGCGAGTGCCGCGAACACGATGACGTAGTCGATGCACGGGGCGAGCAGCACCAGCAGCGCCGGCACCAGCAGCTCCGGTGCGCCGACCAGCGGCCGCGTGATCATCAGGACCAGCAGCGGCACGGCCACGAAGTTCACCGCCAGCAGGGCGAGCAGGAAGCGCCGATCCCGCAGGGAGCGGCCCAGCGCGCGCAGCGGGATCCCGAGGAAGGTCACCAGCAGCAGGGCCGCGATCGCCGGTTCGACCGCGATCTCGAGAGCCTCGGCGGTGCCCGGCAGGAGGGCACCGAGCAGGAGGCCGGCGGCGATCGCGCCCAGGTAGATCGGGACCTGGCGCACCTCGAGGCGATCACGCACTCGGTCACGGTGCCGAGGGATTTGCATGTCGGCACGGTATCGGGTGTTCCGGCCGCGGGTGTCCCAGCGGACGTCCGGGCGCGAGGGATAGCATGTCGGCGATCACACTCTCCCCGGGGGAACGAAGGAGCAGACATGGGATTCATCCAGGCATTCAAGGGTGCCATCGGCGGCACGTTCGCGGACCAGTGGAAGGACTTCCTGACCGTCCCGAGCGGCCTGCCGCAGACGGCGGCGCTGTTCCCGGCCCTTCCGCAGGGCACCAACGCCGGCCGCGGCTCGAACACCCGCGGCAGCGAGAACATCATCTCCAACGGGTCCAAGATCCTGGTCCCGCAGGGCTACGGCCTGATCACGGTCGTCGACGGCCGTGCGACGGGCCTGATCACCGAGGCCGGAGGTTACGAGTTCAACGACGCCTCGCCGGACGCCCGCTCGGTCTTCGCCGGCGACGACGCTCTCGCCTCGACCGTGGGCACCTCGTGGGAGCGGTTCAAGTTCGGCGGTCGCCCCTCCTCCCAGCAGCTCGCCTTCTACGTGAGCCTCAAGGAGATCCCGGACAACCGCTTCGGCACCCAGTCGGAGATCTACTGGGACGACGCCTACCTCAACGCCCAGGTGGGTGCCGTCACCCGTGGCTCGTACACGCTGCGGATCATCGACCCGCTGCTGTTCGTGCACAACTTCGTGCCCGCGAGCTTCATCTCCGCGAACGCTTCCGTGTTCGACTTCGCCGACCCGGACAACAAGGCCGGCAACCAGCTGTTCCAGGAGGTCGTCGGCTCGCTCGCGCAGGCCTTCTCCCGGTACACCAACGATCCCGACAAGGGCAATCGCATCTCTCGCATCCAGGGCGACTCGGTGGGCTTCGCGCAGTCGCTCTCGGCCGCCGTCGAGGAGGGCTATCGCTGGTCCAGCGACCGCGGCCTCGCGATCGTGAAGACGGCCATCGTCTCCATCGAGTACGACAAGAACACCCGCGAGCTGCTGAACGACGTCCAGAAGGCCGACGCCCTCTCCGGCGCCCGCTCGCAGTCCTTCATGAACCAGGCCGCCGCGCGCGGCGTGCAGTCCGCCGGGGAGACCGGCGGCGGCGCAGGGCTGGCGATGTTCGGCGCGGGCATGGGTGCTGCCGGCGGCATGGTCAACCCCGCCCAGCCCACGAACCCGTCCGGTCAGCAGGCCGCTCCTGCGCAGGGCGGACAGGAGCAGCAGGCGGCGCCACAGCAGGCGGCTCCTGAGCAGGCCGCGCCGCAGCAGGAGGACCCGGTGGCCAAGCTCGCCCAGTACAAGCAGATGCTGGAGCAGGGCCTGATCAGCGACGAGGACTACGAGGCGGCGAAGAAGGCCGCGCTCGGCCTCTGAGCCGGCCGAGCACCACACGACGATGACCGTTCCTCCGCAGGATCCGCCGGATCCCCAGGGTCCGCAGTGGGCACGCCCGGACCGGCCCGTCCCGCCCCAGGGCGCGGACGGGCCGGCCCCGCCCGCGTCCACCGGACAGCAGGAACAGCAGATGCTCGGGGACGAGGCCGTCGCGGAGGCGGCGGAGGCGGCGCGGAAGCACTCCGCGAACCGCATCATCGACACCAGCTCGAGCCGCGACGACGGCCTGAACAAGTGCCCGCGCTGCGGCAGCACCGACATCCACTACTCGCTCAGCGCGAAGGCGCTGTACTGCTCCTACTGCCGTCACACCTGGAACGAGGAGAACGCGGAGAAGGCCTTCGGGCTGGACTCGTCGATCGCCGACCTGCGCGGACACACCCTGGCCTCGGGCACCGCGGACGTCCGCGAGGACCTCACCACCATGACCCTGAAGTGCCAGGGCTGCGGGGCCGAGGTGGTCGTCAACGTCGAGAAGGAGCTGCAGGCCCGCTGTCACTGGTGCCGGCAGACGCTGTCCATCAACACCCAGATCCCCAACGGTGCGGTGCCCGACGCCGTGCTGCCCTTCCAGCTCACGCGTGAGGAGGCGGTCCAGCGGATCGACGAGTTCGCGGGCAAGCGCAAGACCTTCGCGCTGGGACGGTTCAAGGCCGAGTTCGTCCCCGACAACGTCATGGGCGTGTACATCCCCTACATGGTCGTCGACGGCAACATGCACGCGGTCCTGCGGGGCACCGGCGAGGTCACCACCCGGCAGTACACGGTCACCCGGGGCAGCGGGAAGAACCGCCGCACCGAGACGTACTACGACGCGGACGTCTACGCCGTCCAGCGCGCCTTCGACCTGCTGGTGGACGATCTCGCGGTCGAATCGGCCCAGCGCTACGACACCAAGGACAACCAGCAGGCGACCAACAACATCCTGGGCGCCGTGCAGCCGTACGACACCGAGAACGCGGTCGCCTACAACTCGAACTACCTCAAGGGCTTCACCTCCGAGCGGCGCGACCTCAACGTGCGCGACGTCGACGACGAGGTCGAGGACCGGTTCCTGGCGATCGCCCGCGCCAAGGCGACCCCCACCGTCGGCCGCTACGACCGCGGCGTGCGCTGGGAGCAGGAGGGCGTGGCCGTGCACGGCACCCGCTGGGTCTCGGTGTACGTCCCGGTGTGGCTGTACAGCTACGCGGACTCGGCCAAGGGCGAGGGCTCGCTCGTGCACTACATCGCCGTCAACGCCCGCAACGGCACCACGATGGGCTCCGTCCCGGTCTCCCATCCCAAGATCTTCGCCGTGGCCTGCGCGGTGGGCGGCGTCGCGACGGTCGTCTCCGCGGTGCTCGGCTTCAGCTGGTTCCTGATGGGATGAGGCCGACGACGATGACCCCGACACCGGCGACCCCGACACCGGCGACCCCGACACCGGCGACCCCGACACCGATCCCCAGGAGGCCGTGATGCTCCCGCTGCTCGCCGCGCTGTCCGCCGATCCGGGGACCGCGATGCTGCTGGCCGACTCCGATTCCGCGATCGCAGGCCTGATCGCTCCCTTCGTGATCGGACCGGCGGTGTTCGCCGCCGTCTACGGCGGGATCTACCGCTACTACCGCAACACGGACAAGCGCCATCACTTCGAGAAGGAGACCGACGTCCGCGTCGGCAACCTCCAGCAGCAGGACCGCAGGGTCGGCACCAACAACCGCCAGCGCAGCCGCAGCATGTCCGGCCGCAACAGCACCGACCACCTCACGCGGGTCGACCGCATCCGGGTGCAGTGAGGTGAGCGCCGAGGTGATCGTGGTCGGCGCCGGGCTGGCCGGCCTGGTGGCCGCCACCGAGATCGCCGACGGCGGCGGCAGGGTGCTGCTGCTCGAGCGCGAGGGCGAGCGGGACCTCGGCGGGCAGGCCTGGTGGAGCTTCGGCGGTCTGTTCCTGGTCGACACCCCGGAGCAGCGCCGCCTCGGGATCCGCGACAGCCTGGACCTGGCCCGCCAGGACTGGCTGGGCTCCGCCGCCTTCGACACCCCCGAGGACCACTGGCCGCGCCGCTGGGCCGAGGCGTACCTGCAGTTCGCGGCCGGGGAGAAGCGGGACTGGCTGCACCGGATGGGGCACCGGTCCTTCCCCGTGGTCGGCTGGGCCGAGCGCGGCGACGGCCGCGCCGAGGGGCACGGCAACTCGGTGCCGCGCTTCCACCTCACGTGGGGCACCGGTCCCGGGATCGTCGAGCCCTTCGCCCGGAAGCTCGCCGCGCATCGGGAGTCCGGGGCGATTACGCTGCGTCCCCGGCACGCCGTCGAGGAGATCCTCGTCGAGGACGGCCGCGCCGTCGGCGTGCGAGGGAGCGTCCTCGCCCCCGACGGGGCCCCGCGGGGCGTCGGCTCCACCCGGGAGGTGGCCGCGGAGTTCGAGGAGCGTGCGGCGGCGGTGCTCGTCGCGACCGGCGGCATCGGAGGGAACGAGGAGCTGGTGCGCTCGCTGTGGCCGGCCGAGCTCGGCACCATGCCGGAGGATGTCGTGCACGGGGTCCCCGCGAGCGTGGACGGGTCCGGGATGCTCGCCGCCGAACGGGCCGGAGCCCGCTGGATCCATCAGGACCGCATGTGGCACTACACCGAGGGGATCCGCAACTGGGACCCGGTGTGGCGCGGGCACGGCATCCGGATCCTGCCCGGCCCCTCCTCGCTGTGGATCGACGCGCGCGGGAACCGTCTGCCCGCGCCGGCCTTCCCCGGCTTCGACACCACCTCGACGCTGCGTCACCTGCGCACCACCGGGCACGACCACTCCTGGTTCGTGCTCACGCGGAAGATCATCGAGAAGGAGTTCGCGCTCTCCGGCAGCGAGCAGAACCCGGACCTGACCGGCAAGGACTGGAGGCAGGTGCTCGGCCGCATCAGGCCCGGCGCCCCGGGTCCCGTGCAGGCCTTCCTCGATCACGGGGAGGACTTCCTGCAGGCCGCGACCGTCCCCGACCTGGTCGCGCGGATGAACGCGCTGACCGGGGAGGACCTGCTCGATGCCCACGACCTCGAGCGCGTGATCCGGGCGCGGGACGCCGAGGTGCTGAACCGCTACTCGAAGGACGCCCAGATCACCGCCCTGCACGGGGCGCGGACCTACATCGGGGACCGCCTGATCCGCACCGCGAGCCCCCATCGACTGCTGGATGCGTCGGCCGGTCCGCTGATCGCGGTGCGGCTGCACGTGCTGCTGCGCAAGACCCTCGGCGGCCTCGAGACCGACCTCGGCGGGCGGGTGCAGCGCGGGCCGGGCGGCGGGGCCGGCGCGCTGCCGGGGCTGTACGCGGCGGGCGAGGCGAGCGGCTTCGGCGGCGGCGGGATGCATGGGCACAACGCCCTCGAGGGCACCTTCCTCGGCGGCTGCCTGTTCTCGGGTCGACAGGCCGCCCAGGGGATCCTGGCGGATCGGTGATCGGGGCAGGGGCTCGGGGGCGTGGTCCTCAGAGCCGCTGCGCCGCCGTCCACTCCCACAGGCTCTCGCCCTCGTGCGAGGGGTCGTCGCGGGCCGCGTAGATCCAGGAGAAGTGGCCGGGATAGTCCACGCCCTCCCAGGTCACCGTGTCGTACAGGCTGAGGATCGATCCCTCGATCAGCTCATGGGCGTGCACCGTGTTCGCGATCGGGTCGACGGTGGCGTCGTCCGCGGAGGTGATCAGCCAGGTGGGCTCGGTGATCGATGCGAGCTCGGAATCCGGGATCAGCGGGCCCGGGATGTCGCCGTACTCTCGGACCACCCCGCAGATCGGCACCGCGGAGGCGAACACCCCCGGGTTCTCGACGACCATCTTCAGGGTCATGTAGCCGCCGTTGCTGGCGCCGGTGACGTGGATCCGGTCGCGGTCGACGGGGTGCGAGGCGGCGACCTCCTCGATGATCTCCATGACGAGGGGCTCGAAACGGGGTCCGTCCTCCATCCAGGCCGACGGGCACTGCGGCGCGAGGACGAGCGCGCCGCCGAGGATCTCCTGCGCCTCGGCGGTGGCGGGGCCGAGGGCGCCCCGGTTGGCTCGCAGCGCGGTCTCGTTGTCGTAGTACTCGCCGCCGTCCTCCCCGAACCCTCCTTCGCCGCCGCCGTGCAGCCACACCACGAGCGGCAGCGGATCCGTCCGCCCGTCGCGCGGCGGGCTGAACAGGCGGTAGTTCGTGCCCGAGGCGGAGACGTGCGCGGTGAAGGCGTCGACCTCGGGGCTCACGAGATCGCCCTGCACGAGAGCGGAGATCCACGGGACGCCGCCGCCGCGGACGGGCAGCGGCTCGTTCTGGGTGAGCGTGTACTCGAGGTCCAGCTGCACGTTGCGGGCCGCGTCCTCCTTCCAGCCCAGGGTGTCCGCCCCCGCGACACCGAAGCCGTGCTCGAGCTCCACCGTGATCCGGCCGCGAGGGTCGATGCTCGCCGCGGTGACCGTCCTGTCGAGGTCGAAGGCCTCCTCGCCGGTCAGCGGATCGGTGGCGCGGGCGTTGACGGTGAAGGTCGAGGCGGGCAGCTCGCCCGCGACCAGACCGCCCTGGCGGGAGGCGTCGATCGTCACCGAGACGATCTGCTCCCCGCCGTCGAGCACCTCGGCGTCCAGGGTGACGTCGGCGCGGCGCTCGCGGCCGGGCGCCGGAGGGCTCGCGACCGCCGTCGGGGCGAGGCCGGCGGTCGCGAGGGCCGCCGTCCCGGTGGCCAGGAGGGTGCGGCGGCGCACGGGGCTGCTCATGGGAACTCCTTCGTCCGGAGGGGCCGTGACGTGGCTCACCTCTCGCCGGCGAACCTAGCGACCCCGTCCCGGACGGTCAATGCCCCCGGCGCGGTCTCACCCGCCGGTGCGCTCGGCGCCCGGCAGCAGGATCGTCGAGAAGTCGTCCTCCCCGCGACCGGCGGCGATCTCCGCGTCCAGCGAGGCCAGGGCGCCGCGGAGGGCCGGGAGGTCGGCGCCGGGCCGCTCGCCGTCCTGGACGGTGTCGATCATCAGGCGGGCGTCCTTGGCGATCGCGTCCGCGGTGAAGTCCCCGCCCTCGGTGCTGCGCTCGCCGCGCACGAACGGCCCTTTCATCCCGGCGAGGAACGCGAGCCCGGTGCCGCCCAGCATCTCCAGCGCGTCCTCCGCGCAGACGCCGGTGGCCTCCGCGAGCGCGAGCGCCTCCCGCAGCCCCTGCGCACTGACGGCGAGGGCGAGGTTCGCCAGCAGCTTGCCCACGGCGGCCCGGCGCGCCGAGTCCACGCCGCGCAGCCGCTCCGGGTCCGCCCAGGGGGCGACGAGCTCGAGCACCTGGGCGCGCAGCGCCTCGTCGGGCGTGCCGACGTACACGCCGAGCGCCCCGCTGCGCGCCGGCCCCAGCGAGCCGACGACGGGCACGGCCACGTAGGTGGGCACCGCGGCGGCGAACTCCTCGGCGTCCGCGGGGGAGACGGTGGTGGTGTCCACCCAGGGCACGTCGGCGGGGATCAGTCCCGGCTCGAGCACCGTCTCGCGCACGGCAGGTGGGCCGAACAGCGAGGTGATGACCAGCTCGGCGCCCTCGACCGCCGCAGCGGCGGTGCGGGCGACCGCGGCCCCGGCCTCGGCGAGGCGCGCGGTGCGCTCCGTCGTGCGGTTCCAGACGGTCAGCTGGTGACGGGGGAGCAGGTGGAGGGCGAGCTCAGTGCCCATGCGGCCGGTGCCCAGGAACGCGATTCTCATGCGTCCAGTCTCTCATCGCGCCCGCATCCGGCGCGTCTCGCGGCGTCGGCGGTGCGGTGCGGGACCCGTGCCGGAGAGTGCACAATGGGAGCATGACTCCTCGCGTGACCCGTCGTCGAGCGCTCGTCGCGGCCGCCGCCGCCGGGCTCGGCCTGCCTGCTGCGGCCGAGGCCGCCCCGGCCCCCGCACGCGGGCGGGGCCGCTTCCAGAACCTGCGGGTCGCGACCTTCAACGCGTCCCTGAACCGCGCGAAGGACGGGCAGCTGCTCGAGGACCTCGCCGGCGGGAAGGACGAGCAGATCCGGGCGGTCGCGGAGATCATCCAGATCAACAATCCCGACGTCCTGCTGCTCAACGAGTTCGACCACGACGAGGACGGCCGCGGCATCGACCTCTTCCGCGAGAAGTTCCTCGAGGTCCCGCAGAACGGGAAGAGCCCCGTCTTCTACCCCTACGCCTTCACCGCACCGGTGAACACCGGGGTGCCCAGCGGTCTCGACCTCGACCGCGACGGCAGCGTCGGCGGGCCCGACGACGCGTGGGGCTTCGGCGAGTTCCCCGGCCAGTACGGGATGGTGATCCTCTCCCGGCACCCGATCCTCACCGAGAAGGTGCGCACCTTCCAGCACCTGCTCTGGTCGGACATGCCCAGCAACCTCATGCCCACCGAGTTCTACGGCCCGGAGATCTCCGGGAAGATGCGCCTGAGCTCGAAGTCCCACTGGGACGTGCCGGTGCGGATCGGCACCACCACGCTGCACGTGCTCGCCTCCCATCCCACCCCGCCGAGCTTCGACGGTCCCGAGAAGCGCAACCAGCGCCGCAACAGCGACGAGATCCGCCTGTGGGCGGACTACCTCAGCCCCGGACGGCGCGCGAACTGGATCATCGACGACGAGGGCGGGCGCGGGGGCCTCGCCCCGCGCGAGCAGTTCGTGATCCTCGGCGACCAGAACTCCGATCCGCTGGACGGCGACTCCTGGCCGGGTGCGATCGACCAGCTGCTCGGCCATGCCCGGGTCCAGGACACCAGGCCCGCCAGCGAGGGCGCCGCGGAGGCCGCGGAGCAGCAGGCGGGGGCGAACCGCGACCACCGCGGCGAGGCCCGGTTCGACACGGCGGACTTCGGCGACGATCCCTCCCCGGGCAACTTGCGGGTCGACTACGTCCTGCCCTCGCGGTCGCTGCAGGTGGTCTCCTCCGCGGTGTACTGGCCGCAGCAGGGACAGCCCGGCAGCGAGCTGACCGGCGTGCACCCCTTCCCCGCCTCGGACCACCGCCTGGTGCGGGTGGACCTGCAGCTGAAGGCCTGAGGCGGATGACCGCCGCGCTGCCGCCGATCATCGACGTCCCGCAGCTGCGAGCCCTGCGCGAGCAGCGCGCGGCGCAGGGCCGCCCCCTGCATCTGCTGGACGTGCGCTGGGCCCTGGACGGCTCGAAGGGCCGCCACACCTACCTCGCGGGACATCTGCCGGAGGCCGTGTACGTCGACCTCGACACCGAGCTCGCCGCCCCCGCCCGCCCCGCGGCCGGCCGGCACCCGCTGCCGCGGCCCGAGGACTTCGCGGCCTCGCTGCGCCGCGCCGGGGTCACCGAAGGGGCGACGGCGGTGGTCTACGACGACGCCGACGGCGCCCCGGCCGGTCGCCTGGCGTGGATGCTGCGCGCCCTCGGCCACGACGCGGCCGTGCTCAGCGGCGGGCTGGGCGCCTGGGACGGCCCGCTCGAGACCGACGACGTGCAGCCCGCTCCGGGGGACGTCACGGCCCGCGACTGGCCCGAGCGCCGGATCGCGAGCGCCGACGAGGTCGCCGCCGGGGACGCGCTGGTGGTCGATGCCCGCGCCCCGGAGCGCTATCGCGGCGAGGTCGAGCCGGTCGATCCGCGCGCCGGGCACGTGCCCGGTGCCGTGAACCTCCCCTTCTCCGGGAACCTCGACGAGCAGGGCCGCTTCCTGACCCCCGCCGAGCTGCGCCGGCGGTTCGAGGACGCGGGCGTGCGCGAGGACCGCGAGACGATCGTGTACTGCGGGTCCGGTGTCACCGCCGCCCATGACGCGCTGGCCCTGGAGAGCGCCGGCTTCGGCCGGGTGCGGCTGTTCCCCGGCTCGTGGTCGCAGTGGAGCGCGGATCCGGAGCGGCCCGTCGCCGTCGGCCCGACCCCCTGAGCCCCGATCCCCTCAGCCCCTGAGCATCCGGGCGGGTCGGCCCCCGTTCAGCCCTGCGGGGTGATCGCCCGGATCGCGTCGACGATCGCCCGGTGCTCCCGGATCTGCACGCTCAGCTCCGCCTCGGTGACGTCCTGACCCAGCACGGCGGCCCAGATCGGGACCATCTCCTCGTGGTACGAGTGCCCGTGCCCGCCGCGGGCCGCGATCGACAGCGGCATGTCCGCCGCGATCTGCCAGAAGGTGATCCAGGGGAACCAGCGCATCGCCGGGGTGACGTCGTGCCCCACCCGCTCCTGCAGCCAGGCGGGCTCCCGCCACAGCAGCGAGAGGTCGAGCCAGACCACCGGGTCCGAGGGGTGCTGGGCGTAGACCACGCGCGGATGCTGCCAGGGCTCGTAGAGCCCGCCCCAGTAGTTGCGGTGCAGGTCCTGCGGACGGGTCACCACGCGGACGTGACGGCCGCTGTCGATGATCGGCGCGACCGCCGGGGAGCCGGGGCGGGCGCGGGCCGTGAGCTGCTGCCACAGCGGCGTGAAGCTCGGGGTGCCGGTCCACACCGCGCCGTCGACGGTGGTGAGCATCTCCCGCACGTCGCGGAAGGCGCTCTGGCCGCCGAAGGAGCCCAGCGACTCCCCGGCCACGTACAGGGACGGGCGGCGCTCGGCGGGCAGCTCGGCGAGCCGGCGGCGCACCGCCCCCAGCAGCAGCCGCCCCGCCTGCTCGGGGGTGCGGCGGTCCGCCAGATAGGCGAGGGGGCTGGGCAGATAGGAGTACTGGATCGAGGCGGTCGCGCAGTTCCCGGCGGTGAGGAACTCGATCGCCGCGAGCGACCACTCCTGCAGCCAGCCGGTGCCGGTCCCGGTGAACAGCACCAGCACCTCGCGGTCCCAGGCCCCGGTGCGGTCCAGCTCCGCCACCACCGCCTGCGCGGTCTCCTCGAGGGAACGCGAGGCGGAGCGCGCAGCGTAGACCCGGATCGGGTCGAGCGCCGGGCGGCCGACGGTGCGGGCGATGAGCTCGCGGTCCGCCCCGGCGGAGACGATCTTGCGCCCCGGGGCGCCGAGGGACTGCCAGGTCTCGAGGGATCCCGGCCCGCCCGAGCGCAGCGAGGAGGTGGGCCGCGGCACATCGGGGGAGATCAGGCGGTTGGCGGCGTCGGCCCGCTCGATCATGCCCTCGAGCACGCGGCCGCGGATCAGCCGGTCGGTGATCACGGCGACCGTCGCCGCGGTCAGCAGCAGCGAGAGCACCCCGACGATGCGGGGCGGCAGGTAGGGGCGCAGCAGCGCCCGGTACAGGCGCGCGGTGGCGAGGGTGGAGCGGGCCACCAGCAGCGCGCCGACGGACGCGCCGAGACCCGCGGCGGAGCCGACCACGTGCGTGGCGAGGTTCTTCGGCTCCTGCTGCACGAGGTGGCTGATCTCCCGCTGGCGCAGCACGCCGCGCACCCAGGAGTACGCGGTGATGCCCACCAGCGCGCTCGCACCGACCCAGCGGGCCCGTCGGCGGTGCCCGGGGGCGATCTCGACCTGCAGCCCGAGCTCCCGCGCCACCCGGTGCAGGGCCCGGCCGGCGAGGGCGCCGCTGGCGTAGCCGTAGACCTCCGACAGGCCGATGTTCGCCGCCCACATCCACCAGGTGCGCGGCAGCAGGCTCGGCGAGGTCGAGATCCAGGCGGTGACCGAGGCGCCGAGGAAGCCGCCGGTGTCCAGAGGGGCGACGATCGCCGTGCGGCGGGCCCGCCGGCGGGTGCTCCGCGTCGCGGCGCGCAGGGTACGCAGGGCACCGCCGGCGATCCGTGCCAGGGACGACGGGGACGGTGCGGTACCGGAGGGCATGCGGGAAGGCTATCGGTCCTGCCCGAGGGTCGGCATCCGAGATATGCGCCGTCGCGGGGGGCGGCTCCGTAGTCTGGGGGCATGAAGATCCTGCTGCCCGACACCGTTCCGCTGGACCCCGCGCTGCCCGAGGGCTGGGAGGCGGTGGTGGTCGACGCCCGCGCCGAGATCCCCGCCGAGCACCATGACGCCGCGGCGCTCGTGGTGTGGGGGTCCTCCCGCCGCCACCTCGCCTCCGCGGCCGAGCACCTCGGCGGACTGCGCCTGGTGCAGTCCCTCGCGGCGGGCGTCGAGGGGATCCTCGCCGCCGGCTTCGGGAAGGACGTGGTCATCGCCGCCGGCGCCGGCCTGCACTCGGCCACGGTCTCCGAGCACGCCCTGGCCCTCCTGCTGAGCCTGGTGCGCCGCCTGCCCGAGAGCCGCGAGGCCCAGCAGCGCCACGAGTGGTCCCAGGAGCTCGGCGGGCTGCAGCCCCTGCATCCCGAGGGGCGGATCACCACCCTGCTCGACGCACGGGTGCTGATCTGGGGCTTCGGTCAGATCGGGCAGACCCTCGCCCCGACCCTGCAGGCGCTCGGCGCCGAGGTGCGCGGGGCGGCCCGCAGCGCCGGCACCCGCGCGGGCGTCGAGGTGATCGCCGAGGACACCGTCCTGCAGACGCTCCCCGAGGTCGACAGTCTGGGGAACAACCTGCCCGCCACCGAGGCGACCCGCGGGGTCGTCGGCCGGGAGGTGCTCGCGGCGCTGCCGGACCATGCCCTGCTGGTCAACGTGGGCCGCGGCGCCACGGTCGATCAGGACGCGCTGCGGGAGGCGCTCGAGGCGGGGACGCTGGGCGGCGCCGCCCTCGACGTCACCGAGCCCGAGCCCCTGCCGGCCGAGGACCCGCTGTGGGATGCGCCGCGGCTGCTGATCACGCCCCACGCGGCGGGAGGCCGCCCGGTGGGCGCCGACGAGCGGATCACCCGCAACCTGCAGGCGCTGGAGGGCGGCGGAGAGATCCTGCACGTCGCCCGCTGATCCCGGGACGGAGGCACCCCGGGGCGGAGGCACGGAGGAGGCGGCGTCCGCGCGGCCCCCTCCGTGCCCTCTCAGTCCTCCCGGTGGAAGGGGCTCCAGCGGGCGCGGCGCCCGCGTGACCCGACCGCGCCGAGCTGGTCGGCCCGGGCCGACGAGCCGTCCTCGCCGTCCGCGCCGAGCGCCGGCTGCTCGCTCGTGTAGGTCGAGAGCTGCTCGGCGACCTGGTCGTGGATCTGCCCCGCGACCTGCTGGTGCAGCTGGGCCTGGAACTGCTGGCCGTACTCGCCCTCGAGATGGGACTCGACATGGTCCGCGACCTGGGACTCGACCCGGTCGCTGACCTCCTCGGTGAGCTGTGCGGAGTACCGCTCCACGAACTCGCGCTGTCGCAGCTGCAGCTCGAGCTTCGCGATGACCTTGACCTCGTCGCTGAGCGAGCGCCACAGCGAGACGCACATGCCGATCATGACGATCGAGAACGGCAGCGCGGAGAGCAGCGCGAGTGACTGCAGCGCGGTCATGCCGCTCGCCTCGGCGTCCCCGGACAGGGAGCTCACCCAGATCAGCGAGGCGGCGATGACCCCCGAGGCGGAGGCCCAGAAGATGCGCGTGATGCGCGGGGGGTTCGGATCGCCCTTGTGCGCGATCATGTCCATCACGAAGGCGCCCGAATCGGCGCTGGTGATGAAGAAGATCGAGACCAGCACGACGGCGATGCCGGAGAGCAGCGCGCCCGCCGGCAGCTGGGCGAAGGTGTCGAACAGTGCGGTGTTCGGGTCGATCGCTCCGGCCGCGTCGGTGAAGTCGACTCCCTGGATGACGGACTCGTACAGGGCGGTGCCGCCCATGATCGTGAACCACAGGAAGGTCAGCGAGGTCGGGACGAGCAGCACGCCGGTGATGAACTCGCGGATCGTGCGGCCCTTGGAGATGCGGGCGATGAACACGCCCACGAAGGGCGACCAGGAGATCCACCAGCCCCAGTAGAACGTGGTCCAGCTGCCCAGCCAGCGGGCGCCGTCCTCACCGCGGAAGGGCTGGGTCTGGAACGCGAGCTGCAGGAAGTTCTGCAGGTAGTAGCCGACGTTCGAGACGACGTCGCGCAGCAGGAAGAGCGTCGGGCCGAGGATCAGCACGGCGACCAGCAGCAGGGCGGCCAGCGCCATGTTGAGGTTCGAGAGCAGCTTGATGCCCTTGTCCACGCCGCTCGCGGCCGAGAGGGTGGCCAGCGCCGTCACCGCGATCACGATGACGACCTGCACGAGCGTCGAGTTCGGCAGGAGGCCCAGGTGGTCGAGCCCTGCGGCGATCTGGTTCACGCCGAAGCCGAGCGAGGTCGCGATGCCGAAGAGGGTGCCCACCAGGGCGATGATGTCGATGACGTCACCGATCCAGGTGTCGGTGCGCTTGCCGAGCACCGGCTCGAGGGCCCAGCGGATGGAGACCGGGCGGCCCTTGCGGTGCACGGCGTAGGCGACGGCGAGTCCGACCACCACGTAGATGCCCCAGGCGTGCAGGCCCCAGTGCAGGAAGGTCTGCCCCAGGGCGCGCTCGGCGCGGGTGGGACCGTCCATCCCGGCCGCGTTCGGCGGGATGCCGGGGGAGGCGGTGTCCGCGTAGAAGGTCAGCGGCTCGGCAGCGCCCCAGAACACCAGGCCGATGCCCATGCCCGCGGCGAAGAGCATCGCGAACCAGGAGAAGACGCCGTACTCGGGCTCGTCGTCGTCCTTGCCGAGCTTGATGTCGCCCATGCGGCTCACGGCCACCACGATCCCGAACGCCACGAAGGCCGTGACGAGGAGGACGTAGTACCAGCCGATCGAGTCCACGACCGTGGAGTTCAGTGTCGAGATGACGTCGTTGAACGTGTTCGGCAGCAGCAGCGCGAACGCGACGGCGAGCACGATGATGCCGCTCGCGACGAAGAACACGGGCTTGGACAGGGAATATCGGGGGGCGGCCGGCGAGGCGTCGGTCGTCGTGGTGGAGGAGTCAGGTGCCGAGGAGGCCACGATCGCTCTTTCCGCGGGTCGGGGACGGGGACGGCCCGGCACACCGACGTGGATCCGAGTGGACTCGGGTCCCGCGGCGGTGGGAGGGGCCCGGGCACCGTACCTCCGTCTCCTGCCGCGGGGACGAACGCGGAGCGTGATCACGTGCGCAGTCGCACAGCGGAGCACCGTGCAGCAGGGCCCCCGGGGCCCGCAGGGTACGCAGGGCCGGCGGGGAGCTCGGGCGAGGGCGCGCGCTGAGCAGGGGGCGGGCGCTCAGACGCGGGCGAGGGCGCCGGCGAGAGCCGCGACGGCGCGGGCCGAGCGTTCGGCGACGAGGTCCAGCTCGAGGTGGAACTGCTGCCCGGCGGCCGGGCCGCACAGGTCCGAGACCGCGCGCAGCGCCGTGAACGGCACCCCGAGGGCCGCGGCGGTGCGGGCGCTCGCGGTGGTCTCCATGTCAGCGCTGAGCGCGTCCGGGAAGCGTTCCCTCATCGGTGCCGCGAGAGGGGCGGTGACGAAGGCGTCGCCGGCGAGCATCAGCCCGCGGCGCACCGCGGCACCTCCCTCGCCCGGCCCGTGCACGGACCGGGCGGCGGTCTCGGCGGCGTCGGTCAGGGCGGGATCGGCGGTGAAGCGCTCGGGGGAGCCGGGGACCTGTCCGGGGGCGTAGCCGAAGGCGGTCGCGTCGGCGATCGAGTACGCGAAGGTCTCCCCGACGATCAGGGTGCCGACCTCGACGTCGGCCGCGAGGCCCCCGCAGGACCCGGCCGCGACCGCGGCTCCTGGCCGTGCCTCGAGAACGGCCCAGGTGAGCGCCGCTGTCGCGGCGGCGATGCCGATCCCGGTGGTGACCACGAGGGTGTCCTTCCCGCCGAGCCGACCGCGCACCGCCGCGACCCCGCCGTCGAAGGGGGGCGTGAGCACCGTGGGTCCCTCGAGGCGCGCGACCAGCGGCGCCGCCTCCTCCGGCATGGCGGCGAGCACGAGCAGCGGACCGGTGGGCGCCGGCAGGGAGGTGGTCATGGTCGAAGGGTACCGGGGGCGAGGGCGCTCCGGAGGCGGGTGACCCGTGGACCCCGGGCACAGGCGGGTTCGTTAGTCTGGAGGCATCCGCCAGCGAGGCGACCTGCGAGGGTCGCGGACAGGAGGCACAGATGGGCCGCATCCGAGACGCCGTGGTGACGGGGGCGCGGGCCGTGCGCCGCATCCCGATCCCCTCGACCCTGACCCATCAGGCGCTGCGGGAGGCCCGCAGCCCGCAGCCTCCCGGGCACGTGCTGAAGTCCCACGCGATCGAGCCGGAGATGGTCGGCCGCACCCGCACCGTCTGGCTCGACGAGCATCGCGCGGACAACGGCATCATCGTGTTCCTCCACGGCGGCGCCTACGTCTCCGGGCCCTTCACCAGCGACTGGGCCTGGCTGTCACGCCAGGCCGACGCCCGTGACTGCGCCGGGCTGATGATCGACTACCGCAACGCCCCCGACCACCAGCATCCGGTCGCGCGGGACGACGTCGAGGCGGCGCTGGCCGCGCTCGTCGCCGACGGTCGCCTCGACGGGCGGCGCTGGGTGCTGGCCGGCCAGCACTCCGGTGGCGGTCTCGCCCTCGTCATCGCCCGCCGGCTGCGCGAGACGGGAGCGGTCCCCGCCCCGTCGGCCGTGATCGCGATGTCCCCCTGGCTGGATCTGGAGCTCACGAACTCCGGGATCACCGAGACCGACCAGATCGACCCGGTGCACGAGCGCCGCCTGCTGCGGGGTGCGGCGCGCCGCTACGCGGGCCGCACCTCCCTGGACGATCCGGACCTCTCGCCGATCAACGGGAGCCTCGCGGCGCTGCCGCCGATCCACCTCAGCGTGGGCCTGCGGGACCTGTTCCTCTCCGACGTGCGGGTGGCGCGGCTGCAGCTCGAGGAGAACGGGGCGGAGCTGTCCTACCGCGAGATCAGCGGACGGCTGGGCCTGCAGCTGATCCCCCGCAAGGGCGAGGACATCGAACGGCTCCACCGCGAGCAGGCGGAGCTGCTGGCCCGGGCGCTGGCTCCCGGCAGCTGATCAGCTCTCGACGATCACCAGCGCCGCGCCCGGCGCGCACGCCGTCCAGCGCCGCCGCGGCATCGCCTGCACCATGCCGGCGATGAGCAGGGCGTGCCCGACGGTGTAGGTGAGCATCACCAGCTCGGTGCTGAAGGCGATCGAGGCCCCCGGCAGGAACCAGTCCATCGCCAGCAGGGAGCTGGAGAGCAGGAACAGCGTCCCTCCGCTCCAGGTCAGGCCGTTGCCGCCCGCGGAGAGGAAGGCCACCGTCGCGAGCGCCATCGCGTAGGCGCCGACCATCGGGAGCAGGGGCCCGGCGCCGTCCGCGCAGGCCACGAACAGACCGATCACCACCGCGCCGTAGGGGATCGCGAGCGCGATGCGCATCGCGTCCCGGGTGCGGGCCCACATCGGGGCCAGTGCGGCCGCGTAGAAGATCAGGGCGCCGAGGAAGCCGGACACCGTGACGATCTGCTCGACGTGGGGAAGCAGCTGTCCGAGGCTGTCCCCGCACCAGGCGCACAGCAGCCCCCCGAGCAGCAGCATGGTGGTCCGGGAGCGGTGCGGGGCGGCGGTCAGCAGCACCCCCACCAGCAGCGGGACGAACAGGGGCTGCGTGATGCGACGGACCATGTCGGCGTCGGCCGTGACCGAGCCGACGTGCACGATCACCGTCAGCGCATAGGCGACCCACAGCATGAGGTGGACTGATCGGATCGGCGGCACCGCTCAAGCGTAGGAAGACCGTCCCGCCCGGACCAGTGTGAGGACCGCTCGTCACGGGCACGTTTGGATAACGTCGGGCCACGTTTCGGTCACGACGCCCGGAGGGTGACCGTTTTGCCCGGGATCGCCCGCCGCGCAGGGCGGGACATGACGGGACGTGACGCCGGATGACGTGCGATGACGGGACGCGTCCCGCCCGGTCACATCTGCTGCGGCGCGCTCACCCCGAGGGCGTCCAGACCCTCGACCAGGACCCGCTCGGTGAGGTGGGCGAGGGCGAGACGGCCCGCGCGCACCGCCTCGTCGGACTCCTTGAGGATCGGGGAGGCCTCGTAGAAGGAGGTGAAGGCCTGGGCGAGCGAGAACAGGTAGGCGCACAGGCGGTGCGGCTCGTACTCGGCCCCGACCGCCTCGAGCGTGGAGCCGAAGTCCAGCAGCTCGAGGGCGAGCGCCCGCTCGGCGCCGTTCTCGACGTGGGGAGCGGAGGCCGCGGTGACGCCCTGCGCCTCGGCCTTGCGCGCGATCGAGCGGATCCTCGCCACCGCGTACTGCAGGTACGGCGCGGTGTTGCCGGTCAGGGCCAGCATGCGGTCGAGGTCGAAGGTGTAGTCGGAGTCGTGCGCGGTGGAGAGGTCCGCGTACTTCACGCCGCCGATGCCGATGTCCTGGGCGATCTGCTCGCGCTCGACCGCGGGCAGGTCCGGGCGCAGCTCCTCGATGACGGTGCGGGCGGTGCCCACCGCCTCCTCGAGCAGCGCCATCAGACGCAGCGAGGCACCGGAGCGGGTGCGCAGGATCTTGCCGTCCTCGCCGAGCACCGAGCCGATCTTCACGTGCCGCGCCTGGACCTCCTCGGGCAGCCATCCCGCCTCGCGGGCGGCGGAGAACACCATCTGGAAGTGGAGCTCCTGCGCCGTGCCGACCACGTAGGCGATGCGATCGGCGCCCAGGTCCCGCACCCGGTGGCGGATCGCGGCGAGATCCGTGGTGGCATAGCCGTAGCCGCCGTCGGACTTGCGCACGATCAGCGGCAGGGGCTGCTCGTCCCGGCCGATGAAGCCCTCGGGGAACACGCACAGCGCACCGTCGGAGATCGTGGCGATGCCGTCGGCCTCGAGGTCCTTGCACACGATCTCGAGCTGGTCGTTGTAGCTGGACTCGCCGGCGAGGTCGGCGTCGGTCAGCGTCACGTCGAGCATGTCGTAGATGCGGTGGAAGTACTGCTTGGACAGCTCCACCAGGCGGGTCCAGATCGCGAGGGTGTCGCCGTCGCCCGACTGCAGCGTCGCCACCCGCCGACGGGCGCGGGAGGCGAAGTCGCCGCCGTCGGCCGCCGCGCCCGCCGCCTCGGCGGCATCGAACTTCGCCCGCGCGGCCTGGTAGAAGGCGTTGGGATCGGTCTCCAGCAGACCCGCCTCGGCGCTGTCCTCGCCCACCTCCAGCAGATGCTCGATGAGCATGCCGAAGGGCGTGCCCCAGTCGCCGATGTGGTTCTGGCGGATCACGGTGTGGCCGAGCTTCTCGAGCGTGCGCACGATCGAGTCGCCCACCACCGTGGTGCGCAGGTGGCCCACGTGCATCTCCTTGGCGACGTTGGGCGCCGAGTAGTCGACCACCACCGTCTGCGGCGACGTCGCGAGGGGGATGCCGAGGGCGGCCGACGGGTCCGCGATCCGCGCGGCCTGAGCCGCGATCCAGTCCGTGCGCAGGCGGATGTTCAGGAAGCCGGGACCCGCGATCTCGGGCGTCTCGGCGATGTCCTCGAGGTCGACAGCGGCGAGGATGTCCGCGGCGATGTCGCGCGGCTTCCTGCCCAGGCGCTTCGCCAGGCCCATCGCCGCGTTGCACTGGAAGTCGGCGAACTGCGAGGGGCGGATGATCGGGTCGGCGCCTGCGAACTCGGGCCCGAAGGCGGCGGCGAAGGCGGACTGGAAGCGCTCGGTCAGCGCGATCTCGGGAGCAGGCATGGGACCCAGGGTAATCCGCGATCGCGGAGCCGCCGGCACGCCGAGGACGTGACGCTCGACAGACCCGTCGTCCGGCGGACCCCCGCCCGCCCAGGGGGACATCCCCCTGGTCGCTGTCGGGAGCGGATGCCTACAGTGGGAGCATGCGCACCCTCGTGACCCTGATCCTGAACATCATCTGGCTGCTCACCGCCGGGTGGGCGCTGTTCCTCGGCTACCTGCTCGCCGGGATCCTCGCCTGCATCCTCGTCGTGACGATCCCCTTCGGCCTCGCCTCCTTCCGGATCGCGGGCTTCGTGATCTGGCCCTTCGGCCGGGAGGTGGTGGACACCCGCGCCGGCGGTGCGGCCAGCACGCTGGGCAACGTGATCTGGTTCGTGATCGCCGGCTGGTGGCTGGCGCTCGGGCACGTCGGCACCGCGATCGCGCAGGCCGTGACGATCATCGGCATCCCGCTGGCCTGGGCGAACATCAAGCTGATCCCGGTGACCTGCTTCCCCTTCGGCAAGCAGATCGTGGACTCGGACTCCGCCCGGTCCCGGATGCTCCCCATTGCGCGCTGAGCCGTGAGCACCCCGCCCGCGGTCGACCAGGACGAGTACCGGCGCCTGAGCGACCTGCTCGCCGTGGGCCTGGCCGTGGTGAGCACGCGGCGGGGATCCCATGACCTCGCGGTGACCGTCGACTCCTATCTCGACCTCTCCTACGATCCGCCGACCATGCTGGTGGCCCTGTACGGCATGTCCCGCGCCGCCGAGGCGGTCGAGGAGGCCGGGCACTGCTGCCTCACCCTGCTGGCCGCGGACCAGCACCACCTGGCCGACCGCTTCGGCACCCCGGCCGCCCCGCTGCAGGGGATGCTCAGCGGCCTCGCGGTCACCCGCACGGACGACGGCGACGCGATCCTGCCCGGCGCCCTCGCCCACTTCGGGCTGCGGATCGACCAGGCGGTCGACGCCGCCACCCATCGCCTGCTCATCGGGACCGTGGTGGAGATGGGGGAGGGGCGGGTCGACGCGGATCCCGCCGTGCGCTTCGCGGGCGAGAAGCGGGACCTGCGCTGAAGCGGGACCTGCGCAGAAGCGGGGCCTGCGCTGAGAGGCGGCGTCTATCCTGAGCGGCATGGATCCGACAGCGATGGACCTGCCCTCCGCCGCAGCGGTCGCGCGCCGGTGACCGCCGCGCCCGTGAACCCGTTGCTGCGGCTCGCTCTGCGCCTGCTCCGCCTCGCCCGCTTCGACATGCGGGAGGACTACGAACGGGTGCGACGTCTGCAGCGCCAGCTCGCCTCCCTGCCCCCGGCGCGCTACCGCAGCCCCTCCTGGGACACCGTCTCCGACGGGGAGGACGGCCGACGGGTGCCGGTGCGGGTGTTCACCCCGCGCGAGCAGCGCCGCGAGGACCTGCTGCTGTTCTTCCACGGCGGCGGCTGGGTGACCGGGGACATCGAGAGCTACACCCCGGCCTGCGCCACCATGGCGGACCTCACCGGCTGCCGGGTGGCCTCGGTCGACTACCGGCTCGCGCCCGAGCATCCCTTCCCCGCCGGCCTCGAGGACTGCTACGGCACCGCCCGCCGACTGCTCGAGGACCCTGCCCGGGCCGGGCTCGGGGACCCCGACCGGATCGTGCTGGTGGGCGATTCCGCGGGCGGCAACCTCGCCGCGGCCGTCTCCCTGCTGCTGCGCGAGCGCGGTCACCGCACGCCCAGCCGGCAGATCCTGCTGTATCCGGTCATGCACTGGGACCACGACCCCGAGACCTCCCCCTTCGCCTCGGTGCGCAGCCACGGCGAGGACTACCGCCTGACCAGCACCGAGGTGCAGGACTACATGGAGCTGTACGTCTCCGATCCCGCGATGCGCCGCAACCGGCTGGTCTCGCCGCTGATGGCCGAGGATCTCTCCGGCCAGCCCGACACCCTGCTGCTGACCGCCGAGCTCGATCTGCTGTGCGACGAGGGGGAGGCCTACGGCCGGGCTCTCGCGGAGGCCGGGAACCGGGTGCGGACCCACCGCGTCGAGCAGGCTCTGCACGGCATCATCACCCTGCCCCGCTTCGCCCGCCCTCTCCGCGACGTCTACGAGGTGATCGACGAGTTCCTCGATGAGGAGCCGGCAGCGCGGGACGCGTCATGAGGAGCCGGCGATGAGGGTGCGGCGATGAGGGCGCGGCCGACGAGGTGCCTGGCATGAGCCCGCAGCGGCATCGTCGCCGCTGGGTGCGGCTGGACAACGCCTCGAACATCTTCCTCGCCGCCCGCAGCGACGTGGACACCAAGGTGTTCCGCATGAGCGCCGAGCTGGACCACGAGGTCGACCCCGCGCTGCTGCAACAGGCGCTGGACGCGACCTTCGAGCGCTTCCCGCTCTACCACGCGGTGCTGCGCCGCGGCGTGTTCTGGTACTACCTCCAGGACAGCGACCTGCGGCCGGTGGCGGAGGAGGAGACGGAGCACAGCTGCGCCCCGATCTACCAGGCGGACCGCCGCACCCTGCTGTTCCGGGTGGTCCATCACCGCCGCCGCGTCAGCCTCGAGGTCTTCCACGCCCTCTCCGACGGCACCGGGGCGCTGTGGTTCCTCACCGACCTGCTGGACGCCTACACCCGTCGACGCTTCCCGGAGGGGGCACCCGGGTCCCCGGAGCACCCCGACCCGCCGCCCGAGGAGGTCCCCGCCGGCGACGGGGCGCAGGCGGCGGAGGAGGTGCACGAGCTGACCACCGACTCCTTCGCCCACTACTTCCGTCGGCGCCGGCGGGCCCGGCGCGCGCGCGTCTCCCACGAGGAGGAGTTCAGCCGCGAGGCCGCGCCGGCGGTGCTGAGGGTCGAGGAGGCAGAGGCCGTCATCACGGAGGGCCCCACCGCAGGAAGCCCCACCGCCGGGAGCTCGCCGGTGCAGGAGGGCGCCGCGCCGCCGCCCGCCCCGTGGGCGCCCGCCGCACCCCCGCCGGCCCGTCGGGTCCACCGGGTGCGCGGCACCCGCACTCCGGACCACCGCACCCGCGTCCTCGAGCTCACCATGCCGGCGCGGCCCGTCCTGGCCCTCGCCAAGCACGAGGGTGCGGCCATGTCGATGTACCTGACCGCCCTGTTCTTCGCGGCGATCCGCCGCACCCCGGCGGGCGCCGCGGGCGCTGCCACCCTCACCGCCTCCGTGCCGGTGAACCTGCGCCAGTTCTTCCCCTCCACCTCGGCGCGGAACTTCTTCGCGACGATCACGGTGGAGCACACCTACGGCGAGGGCGACGACTCCCTCGGGGCGGTCGCGCGCCGCCTCCAGGAGTCCTTCAGCGCCGAGGCCACCCCGGAGGCGCTCGAGGAGAAGCTGCACCGGCTGATCCGGGTCGAGCGCTCGCCCTTCGCGCGGATCGTGCCCCGCCCCCTCAAGGACACGCTGCTGAGCCTCGTCAACCGGGCGAACAACCGTTCGCTCACGGTCGCGATCTCGAACCTCGGCCGGGTGACGCTGCCCGAGCCGGCCGCGTCCCATGTGGGGCGGATGCTCTTCCACGTCTCCGCGGCGCGCCCGCAGTTCTGCGCCATCTCCCACGGAGACCTGCTCACGATCTCCTTCACCTCGCCCTTCGTGGAGAACGATCACGTGCGGGAGTACGCCCGCCTGCTCGCCGAGGCGGGGATCGAGGTGTCCCTCGCCGCGTCGCGGACCACCGAGGCGGAGCTCGCGGAGGTGGGGCGATGAGGAGCTGCCCCGACTGCACAGTCCGCGTCGAGGGGGACTGGGCCCGCTGCCCGCTGTGCGGCACGGCGCTCGAGGGCGCCGCAGCGCCCAGCCCGTACCCGGCCGTGCCGCTGCGCTTCACCCGCCGTCGCGTGCTGCGCGTCCTCACCCTGACCTCGCTGGCGGTGATCGCCCTGTCCTTCCTCGCCCAGCTGCTGTTCCGTCCCGACCAGGAGGGCATCGGCGCGCTGCGCTCGGTGTGGCTCGGCATCGCCGCGACCTGGCTGGTGGTCGTGGTGGCGGCGACCAAGCGCCGCAACATCGCCAAGTCCATCGTGTATCTGGTGACGCTCGCCGGCGGGGTGTGCGTGTACTGGGACTACCTCACGGGCTGGAGCGCGTGGTCGCTGACCTACGTGGTGCCGATCCTGTGCGCCGCCTCGATCATCGGCCTGCTGATCATCGTGCGGGTGATCCGGATGGAGGTGGGCGACTACGTCGTCTACAGCGGGCTGACGGTGCTGCTGGGCCTCACCCCGATCGTGTTCCTCGCCCTGGGGTGGGTGGGCACCGTGATCCCCTCGGCGATCTGCGGCGGGCTGAGCGTGCTCACCGTGGTGCTGCTGCTGACCGTGCGGGGCGGTGCGGTGCGGCACGAGCTCGCCACGCGACTGCATCTGTAGGGGCGCGGGAGCTCGGCTGAGACGCACGGCGCACCATGCCCTCGGCGCGCCGACCGGCGAGGGGCCGTGCTCCTCCTTAGGATGCGAGACGCATATGCCCGGACGGAGCACGGCAGGAGAGCAGGTCTATGGAGCGGGATCCGCGCGAGGACGACCCCCAGGACGCGGACTGGATCTTCGCCGTCGACGATCCCCACAGCCTGCCCACCGACAGGCTGCCGGACCGCGCCGAGTTCGACCGCTATGCGACCCCGCTGCTGGCCCGTCGCGCCGCCGAGCCGACGCTCCCGCCGGGGGAGGGCGAGACCGTCGACCTCAGCGACCTCGACCCCGAGGCGCTGCGCGCCGGTGCGGCGCCCGGCGAAGCACGGCCCGGGAGGTCGGCGACGACCCTGCCCGGTGCGGAGCCCGACGCCGTCACCGGGGCGATCCCGGCTCTCGGCGAGGACGGCGAGGTCCTGGACGACGACGAGCTGGTCGCGCCGCTGGCCCGCCCCCGCACCGTCTCCTACGCCCGCTCGGGCACCACCCCGAACGCGGAGGAGGACGAGATCCCGCTGAACGGGTTCGTGCTCCCCGACCGCTTCCGCGACCTCGGCGTGTTCGACGCGCTGCGCGACGTGGCCGCTCTGATCTGCCTGGCGACGGCACTGACCACCACCTTCACGCTCGGCCACAGCCCGGGCCTGGACCTGGCCGGGAAGATCGCGATCGGCACCGGTCTCGTGGCCCTGGTCCTCGTGCACCTCCTGCGCTGGGTCCCCGAGACGCCCCCTCTCGCCGTGATCCGCGTGCTGCGGATGGTCGGCATGCTGCCGGCCCTGCTCACCGCCGTGGCCGTCCTCGCCACGGACCTGGTGCTCTCGCTGCCCAAGCTGTTCGCCTCCCTCCCCGAGGGCCCGCCGGTGGGCATTGGGATCGGGGTGTCCCTGCTGCTGCTCGGCGGCGTGCTCGGCATCGAGCCGCGTGCCCACGAGGGCTATCTCCCCCAGGCGAGGGCGCGCCGGGTGGCGCGGACCCTCCTGCTCGCCGTGGCCGCGGCCGCCGCGCTCACGCTGCTGCTCGCGCTGGTCATGATCGTCGGCCGTGTGTTCACCACCGGGTGGGCCTACTCGCTCATGACCTTCGCCAACACGATGGTCTCCGCCCTCCTGATCGGGATCGTGCTGGTCGCCGCGCTGCGCAGGGAGCGCTCCTGGTACGTGTTCTCGACCGGGGTGGTGGCCGCGCTCGTGATCGCCGCGCTCGCCGACAACACCCTCGGTCTGCAGTTCGCGGCCGCGCTGAGCGCCGCCTCCGGATACGTCTACCTGCCCTACCTCGTCGCCGCCTTCGGCCTGATGATCTCGCGGTCCTTCGTGCGCTCGATGCCGGTCTCCTTCCGCCGCACCGACTGGCTGGTCTACTCGGTGCGCGCCTTCGAGTTCAGCGCGATCATGCACACCGCAGCCGTGCTCTGGCACCTGATGGCCGCTGCCGCCGCGACCGCGGGGCAGGCTCCGGGCAGCCCCGTCCTGCATCTCATCGACGCCGTGGTCTGCGCCTGCTTCGTGGTCGTGTCCCTCGTCGGCCGCACCTCGCTGCTGTCCCGCCAGGCGGTCAGCGCCCGCGCCAGCGGCGTGGTCTCGGCGCTGGTGCTGGTGGTCGTCGGCTTCCTCGACGTCATCGTCAACTCGCTCGCCATGGCCGCGGGCGCGGGACTGGTCACCGGGGGCGTCGCCCTCGTGATCGGCCTCGCCATCGCCCTGATGCTCACGGTCCCCGCCCCGGTGCGCGACGAGTTCGGCGCTCCCGACGTCGGCCGGATGTTCGCCGACTTCCGCGCGCGCGACGGCGGCCGGGTCTCGCTGCTGGACCGGGTCCCCGACGTCACCGCCGAGACCGCTCGCCGCAAGACCTTCCCCGGTCGCTGAGCCGCGCCCGCCGCGAGCGTCTCCTCTCCCTCCCCCCTCTCCCTCCTCACCCCCTGGAGAACCATGTTCCGCTGGAGACTGCACGGCGACGGCCGCACCATCGCCCCCGACGCGATCGTCCTGCCCGAGGAGCGCCTCGCCTGGCCGCTGACCATCGGCATCGGCGCCCAGCACGTGGTCGCCATGTTCGGCGCGACCTTCCTGGTCCCGCTGATCACCGGCTTCCCGCCCTCGACCACGCTGCTGTTCTCCGGCATCGGCACCCTGCTGTTCCTCACGATCACGCGGAACCGGGTCCCCAGCTACCTCGGCTCCTCCTTCGCCTTCATCGCCCCCATCACCGCGGCCACGCAGTCCCACTCGATGGGTGCGGCGCTGGGCGGCGTGATGATCACCGGTCTGCTGCTGGCCGCGCTGGGTCTGCTGGTCCAGCGGATCGGCACCCGCTGGATCACGGTGCTGATGCCGCCGGTGGTGATGGGCTCGATCGTCGCCCTGATCGGCTTCAACCTCGCCCCGACGGCCTACGAGAACTTCCAGGAGTCCGCGCTCACCGCGACCATCACCCTGTTCGCGGTGGTGCTGTGCACGGCGCTGTTCAGGGGGCTGCTGGGCCGCGTCTCCGTGCTGCTGGGCGTGCTGATCGGCTACCTCGTGGCCGTGCTGCGGGGTGAGGTCGACTTCGCCCCCGTCGCCGAGGCCGCCTGGTTCGGCCTGCCCGAGTTCCACCACCCGACCTTCCAGCTCGGCCTGCTGCCGATGTTCCTGCCGGTCGTGCTGGTGCTGCTGGCCGAGAACGTCGGCCACGTGACCAGCGTGGGCCTGATGACCCACCGGAACCTCGATCACATGGTGGGGCGCACCCTGTCCTCGGACGGCCTCGCCACCGCGCTCTCGGCGGGCTTCGGCGGCTCGCCCACCACCACCTACGGCGAGAACATCGGCGTCATGAGCGCCACCCGCGTCTACTCCACGGCCGCCTACTGGGTGGCCGGTGTCGTCGCGATCGGCCTCTCGCTGTCCCCGAAGGTGGGCGCCGCGATCTTCACCATCCCCCCGGGCGTGCTGGGCGGCGTGACCTTCGTGCTCTACGGCCTGATCGGCATCGTGGGCGTGCGCATGTGGGTGGACGGCAAGGTCGACTTCTCCCGCCCCAAGAACCAGTTCACCGCGGGCGTCGCCCTGGTGGTCGGGATCGCGAACGTCACCTGGACCTTCGGCGGCATGGAGCTGACCGGCATCGCGCTGGGGACCCTCGCGACGCTGATCATTTACCACCTGATGAACCGGCTCGGGCGCGCCACGGGCACCGAGCTGGTGCGCGAGCCGGCCGAGGCCGTCGAGCCGGTCCGCGAGGGCTGAGCCCGCGCTCAGCGATCAGCGGCGGTCACCAGCGAGAAGAGGTCCTTGGGATCGTCCGGGTCGGCGATCACGTCGATCCACGAGAGCAGCTCCGCGCCCCGGGTCGCCTGCTGGGCGTAGCGCAGCGCCGAGAAGTCCGCGAGGGCGAAGCCGACCGAGTCGAAGACGGTGATCTCCTCGTCGTCGGTGCGCCCGGCGGCCTCGCCGCTGAGCACCTGCCACAGCTCGGCGACCTCGAACTCGGGCGGCAGCTGCTGGATCTCGCCCTCGCTGCGCGTCTGCTCGGCGAACTCGACCACCACCCGGGCGTGCTCGAGCAGCGACGGATCCAGCTCGGTCTTGCCCGGGCAGTCCCCGCCGATCGCGTTCACGTGCACGCCGGGCCCCACCTGGTCGCGGTGCAGCACGGCGGTGCGCGCCTTGTCCGCGGTGCAGGTGGTGATCACGTCGGCCCCCGCCACCGCCTCGTCCACCGACTCGCACAGCACCACCTCGAAGCCCAGCGGCTCGAGGTTGCGTCGCACCTTCTCCACGGCGCCGCCGTCCAGGTCCATGACGCGCAGCCGGTCGATCCCCAGCAGCGCCCGGAACGCAAGGGCCTGGAACTCCGCCTGCGAACCCGCTCCGATCAGGGCGTGGACCCGCGCGCCGGAGCGGGCCATCTCGCGCGCGGCCAGCGCCGACTGCGCCGCTGTGCGCAGCGCCGTCAGCAGGGTCATCTCGGCGAAGAAGATCGGATAGCCGTTGTCCACGTCGGCGAGCACCCCGAAGGCGGTGACGGTCTGCAGCCCCCGCGCGGGGTTCAGCGGGTGGCCGTTGACGTACTTGAAGGAGTACAGGTGCCCGTCGGTGATCGGCATCAGCTCGATCACGCCGTACGGGGTGTGGCTGGCCACGCGCGGGATCTTCTCGAAGGAGGTCCAGCGGAGCAGATCCTCCTCGAGCACCCGGGCCAGGCCGGACAGGATGCTCTCGGGGCCGTCGCGCTGGATCCATCGGCTCATGCCGGGCACATCGAGCAGGTGGGGCATCGTCGTCATCTCCCGTCGTGGGGCGCATCGCGCAGGGGTCGAGGAGTGCTCTGGTTCCAGGGTAGGCCGAGGGAGGCTCCCGCCGGAGCGATACCGACGGACTTCCCCCGTCCCGCGCCGGTGCGTCCCGTGCCGGTGCGCGGGGCGCGGGACTCGCGCCGCGCGCCGTCGGTCCACGGGATCCGGTCCGCCGGGCGCCGGTCTGTAGTCTGGGGACTCGACGTGCACATTCCGAGAGACACCCGGGAACCGCGGGGCGCTCCAGCCTGTCGGCGGTCCTCGGGGGAGAGGCCGTGATGAGCCAGACGCCGCCCGAGGATCCTCCGGCGCGGGAGACCGGACCGCCCCCGCCCGGCCAGGACGACACCGCCCTCGCCGCCGTGCAGGAGCGAGACCTGTCCGAGACGGTCGCCGCGCCCCTCGAGGACGAGGACGACGACCATCAGATCGTCGCGAAGCTGAAGGCCCAGGGCGTCCGGCTGGGGAAGTTCGACGTCGCCCCGGCCGTCTTCCTGCCCTCGCTGATCGCGGTGCTGGCCGTGGTGGCGGTCGCCGTGTTCTTCCCGGGAGCCACCGGGCGCGTGCTGCTCAGCGTCCAGGACGGGATCGTCGGCAACCTCGGCTGGTACTACATGCTGGCGGTGGCCGTCTTCATCGTCTTCTCGCTGGTGGTGTGCTTCTCCCGGTACGGGACCATCCGCCTGGGGCAGGACGACGAGAAGCCCGAGTTCGGGGTGCTGACCTGGTTCTGCATGCTGTTCGCGGCCGGCATGGGCATCGGCCTGGTGTTCTACGGTGTCGGCGAGCCGCTCGGCTACGTCACCAGCGAGATCAAGCCCGGCTGGGGCGGCGGCGACGACGCCGCGCTCTCGCAGCTGGCCATGGCGCAGACCTTCGTCCACTGGGGCCTGCACCCCTGGGCGATCTACGCGGTGATCGGGCTCTCGCTCGCCTATGCGATCCACCGTCGCGGCCGTCCGGTCTCGATCCGCTGGGCCCTCGAGCCGCTGCTCGGGAACCGGGTCAAGGGCTGGATGGGCGACCTCATCGACATCCTCGCCGTCTTCGGCACCCTGGCCGGGGTCGCGACCTCGCTGGGCCTGGGCGTGCAGCAGATCGGGGCGGGCATGGAGGCGATCGGGATCGTCGAGACCGCCGACAACACCCTGCTCGTGATCCTGATCGTGGCGATCACCTTCGCCGCGACCCTGTCGGTGGTCTCGGGCCTGGGCAAGGGCATCAAGTGGCTCTCGAACATCAACCTCTCGCTGGCCGCGGTCGTGCTGCTCGCGGTGCTGCTGCTGGGCCCGACGGTCTTCCTGTTCCAGAACTTCATCCAGTCCCTGGGCGCCTATCTCGCCAACGCCCTGAACATGACCTTCGACGTGGGGGCCTTCGAGGGCGCCGACGGGCAGGCATGGTCCACCACCTGGACCCTGTTCTACTGGGGCTGGTGGATCTCCTGGGCGCCCTTCGTCGGCGTGTTCATCGCCCGGATCTCCAAGGGCCGCACGGTGCGCGAGTTCATCGCCGGCGTGCTGCTGGTCCCGTCGATCGTCGGCTTCTTCTGGTTCGCCGTGATGGGCGGCTCCGGCATCCACCGGCAGCTGTTCTCCGACGATCCGATCGTCCCCGAGGGCGAGGACATCGCCGTCGAGGGTGCCCTGTTCGAGATCCTCGGCGACCTGTCCCTGGGCTCGATCCCCGTGGGCGGGGTGCTGTCGATCGCGGCGATCTTCCTGATCGCGATCTTCTTCATCACCTCCTCCGATTCCGGCTCGCTGGTGATCGACATGCTGGCCTCCGGAGGCCACCCGAACCCGCCGATGTGGTCGCGCGTCACGTTCTCGCTGCTCGAGGGCGCGGTCGCGATCGCGCTGCTGCTGGCCGGCGGTCTGGAGGCCATCCAGGCGGCGGCGCTGGCCACCGCACTGCCGTTCAGCATCATCCTGCTGGCCATGGCCGTGGCGACCATGCGCAGCCTGAAGGCCGACCAGGCGGAGCGGGACCAGCAGGCGCTGCGAGCCCGGTACGAGCAGTTCAGCGGTCGCCTCGCCGAGGACTTCGACGAGGCCTTCGGCGAGCAGGTCGATCATCGCGTGGACACTCGGATCGACTACACGATCAACCGCACCCGGGGCGTCTTCGACAAGGGCGGCACCCACCCCCGGCGGTCCCGATCGGAGGGGCGGGACCGGCCTTCCTGAGGCACCCGCCCGCCCCGTGACGAACGACGGGCCCGGCCGTCCCGCGAGGGACGACCGGGCCCGTCGGCCGTGAGCGGACCGCTCGGCGCTCGTGACCGCGCGGCGCTCGGGCGGCTCAGTACTCGATGACCACGCGGCCGTCGATCTTGCCCTCCTTCATCTCCGCGAGCACCTGGTTGACGTCCTCGAGGGCGCGCTTGGAGTAGGTGGGGCGGATCTTCCCGGCGGCGTAGAACTCGATGGCCTCGGCGAGATCCTGGCGGGTGCCCACGATCGAGCCGCGGATCGTGAGCCCCTTGAGGACGATGTCGAAGATGGGGGCGGGGAAGTCCCCCGGGGGCAGGCCGTTGAACACGATCGTGCCGCCGCGGCGGGTCATCCCGATCGCCTGGCCGAAGGCCTGGGGGTGCACGGCGGTCACGAGCACGCCGTGGCTGCCCCCGACCTTCTCCTGGATGACCTCGACCGGGTCCTCGACGCTCGCGTCGACCACGATCTCTGCACCGTGCGCGGTGGCGAGGTCGAGCTTCTCCTGGGCGATGTCCACGGCGATCACGCGCATGCCCATCGCGACCGCGTACTGCACGGCGATGTGCCCGAGCCCGCCGATGCCGGAGATCACGACCCACTGGCCGGGCCGCACCTCGGTGCGCTTGAGCCCCTTGTAGACGGTGACGCCGGCGCACAGCACGGGCGCGATCTCGTAGGGATCCGCTCCCTCGGGGATGCGGGCGGCGAACTTCGTGTCCACCAGCATGTACTGGCCGAAGGAACCGTCCACGCTGTAGCCGCCGTTCTGCTGCTCCTCGCACAGCGTCTCCCAGCCGGTGCGGCAGTACTGGCAGTCGCCGCAGGCGCTCCACAGCCAGGCGTTGCCGATGGTGTCGCCGACCGCTACGTCGGTGACGCCCTCGCCGACCTTCTCGACCGTGCCCACGCCCTCGTGGCCGGGCACGAAGGGAGGGGAGGGCTTGATGGGCCAGTCGCCCTCGGCGGCGTGCAGGTCGGTGTGGCACACGCCGGAGGAGATCAGCTTGACGAGGGCCTGGCCGGGGCCGGGCTCCGGCAGAGGGTAGTCCTCGACGGCGAGGTCCCGTCCGAACTCGCGGACGACGGCGGCGGTCATGGTGGTGCTCATGTCTCTCTCCTTGGTCAGCCCGGTGCCGGGCAGGGGGTGAGGGCGGGACGTCGGCAGGGTGCCGACGGACCGTTCGTGATCACAGGGGTGCCCCGGTGAGGGGCCCGACGAGGGCGGGGCATGGCGCCGGCGGCGCGGACCGCCGCCCCCGTCGGACGGCTGATCGGACGGATCTCAGAAGAAGCCGAGCTTCTGCTCCGAGTAGGAGACCAGCAGGTTCTTCGTCTGCTGGTAGTGGTCCAGCATCATCAGGTGGTTCTCACGGCCGATGCCGGAGGACTTGTAGCCGCCGAAGGCGGCGTGGGCGGGGTAGGAGTGGTAGTTGTTCACCCACACGCGCCCGGCCTGGATGGCGCGGCCCGCGCGGTAGATGGTGTTCTGCTGCCGGCTCCAGACGCCGGAGCCGAGCCCGTAGAGGGTGTCGTTGGCGATCGAGATCGCGTCGTCGTAGTCGCTGAAGCGGGTCAGCGCGAGCACCGGCCCGAAGATCTCCTCCTGGAAGATCCGCATCGAGTTGTCCCCCTCGAACACCGTGGGGGTCACGTAGTACCCGCCGGAGAGGTCACCGCCGAGGTCGGCGCGCTCGCCGCCGGTGAGCAGCGTCGCGCCCTCCTGCTTCCCGATGTCGATGTAGGACAGGATCTTCTCGAGCTGGTCGTTGCTGGCCTGCGCACCGATCATCGTGTCGGTGTCCAGCGGGTCGCCCTGCGTCGTGGCCTTCACGCGCTCGAGCCCGTCGGCGACGAAGGAGTCGTAGATGCTCTCCTGCACGAGGGCGCGGGAGGGGCAGGTGCACACCTCGCCCTGGTTCAGGGAGAACATCGCGAATCCCTCGAGGGCCTTGTCGTAGTAGGAGTCCTTCTCGGAGGCCACGTCGGCGAAGAAGATGTTGGGGCTCTTGCCGCCCAGCTCCAGCGTCACCGGGATGAGGTTTTGGCTCGCGTACTGCATGATCAGGCGGCCCGTGGTGGTCTCGCCGGTGAAGGCGATCTTCGAGATCCGCTTGTTGGAGGCGAGCGGCTTGCCGGCCTCCGCGCCGAAGCCGTTGACGATGTTGACCACGCCGTCCGGCAGCAGATCGCCGATCAGCTCGATGAGCACCAGGATCGAGGCGGGGGTCTGCTCGGCGGGCTTGAGCACCACGCAGTTCCCGGCCGCGAGCGCCGGGGCGAGCTTCCACACCGCCATGAGGATGGGGAAGTTCCAGGGGATGATCTGCCCCACCACGCCCAGCGGCTCGTGGAAGTGATAGGCGACGGTGTCGTCGTCGAGCTGGGACAGGGAGCCCTCCTGGGCGCGGATGGCCCCGGCGAAATAGCGGAAGTGGTCGATCGCGAGCGGGATGTCCGCGTTCAGCGGCTCCCGGATCCCCTTGCCGTTGTCCCAGGTCTCCGCGACGGAGATCATCTCGAGGTTCTCCTCGATGCGGTCGGCGATCCTGTTGAGGATCACCGCGCGCTCGGCGGGAGAGGTCGTGTTCCAGGCCGGCGCCGCGGCGTGGGCGGCGTCCAGCGCCAGCTCCACGTCCTCCGCGGTGGAGCGGGCCACCTCGGTGAACACCTCGCCCGTGACGGGGGTGGGGTTCTCGAAGTACTCGCCCTTGACGGGCGGCACCCACTGGCCGCCGATGTAGTTCTCGTAGCGGGGCTTGAAGGTGACCTTCGAGCCCTCGGTTCCCGGTCGTGCGTAGACAGTCATGGCGTTCCCTTCGTCGCGATCGCGGACGTCCGTCCCGACGCCGGGTGCCTGCGGGCGCCGACGGCGTCGTCGGTTGCCATAGACCGTAACCCGCGTCACGTTGCGCGGACGTTGCAGCGGGACGGTGCAGCGGGACCCTGCTGCCGGACGCCCTGCTGCCGGACGCCGACGTCGGATGTCGCGGCAGGACGCCGCCGTGAGACGTTGCCGCCGGACGTCGCAGTCGAGCGCCGCACCGGGCGCTGCCGCCGTGCGAGGTGCCGGGAGCGGAGCGACGGGAGGAGACCTTCAGGCGACCTCGCCGCGCAGCTCCTGGGCCCGCACCACCGCGGCCGCCCGCTCCGGGGCGTCGGGCGGCGCGAGCTCGAGGACCGCCATCAGGATGTCGAGGTCCCCGTCGGCCTCGGGGCGCTGCGCAAAGCGCCACAGCTGCCTCCAGCTCCCTCTCTCGAGCAGCAGCTCGCGCAGGTGGGAGCCGGTGCTGCGGCGCAGGTCCTCGATCTCCGGGGCCGACGAGCCGGGCAGCAGGTCACCGCCGCCGTGGGAGAGCGCGGCATCGAGGTCGCCGTGCGCGAGCGCGGAACGGGTGCGCAGGAGATCGCTGTCGAGGTCGCCCAGCAGCCGGTACGGGCGGGAGGCGATCTCGAGCCCGTCGACGGCGGCGAGCACCTTGCGCAGGCGCACCACCTCGGCGCGCACCGTGCCCTCCGCGCTCGCGGTCCCGTGCAGCCGCTCGGCGAGCTCGGCCCCGGTGATGCCGTCGGCGCTGAGATGCAGCAGGGCGAGCAGCTCGGCGTGGCGGCCGCTGAGCTCGATGGTGCGATCGCCCTGGCGCAGCTGCGGCGTGCGGCGTCCGGTGAGGAGCAGCTCGGCCGCGGCGCGAGGGAGGATCCGTGTGCGTCGCGCGGGGGCCGCGCGGGTCTGCTCCGCGCCGGGCGGGGGAGCCGCGCCCAGACGGGTGCGCAGCTCGTCCTGCACCGCCCGGGCGGTCGCCTCGAGCAGAGGGAGGACCAGCGGGGCGACCGCCTCGGCGCTGCCCGTGACGTCGAGGACGCCGAGGGTCTCGCGGGTATGGGGATGGAGCACGGGGACCGCGCTGCAGCTCCAGGGGTGGACCGCCTCGTGGAAGTGCTCGGCGCCGACCACCTGCATCGAGGAGGAGGTGGCCAGGGCGAGTGCCGGTGCTGAGGTGCCCATGGCCGGTTCGGACCAGTCGGCCCCGACGGCGAAGCCCATGTCGTCGGCGCGGGAGATCATCTGCGGTCTGCCCTCGACCCACAGCAGGCGGCCGCGGGCGTCCCCGAGAGCGACCATGAGCCCCGCCTCGACGGCCGGATCGATCAGGCGCGAGCGCAGCAGCGGCAGCAGGTCGGCGAACACGTGGTGCCGGCGCACCTCCGCGAGCTCCTCGCCCTCGATCGCGGCGCGCGCGGCGGCGTCGGGGCCGGGCAGGGCCTCGAGCGAGCGGCGCCAGGAGGCCAGGACAGCCTCGCGCACCAGGCCGTCCTCGGCATGCGGCGAGGTGATCGCGCGCAGGTCCTCATGGGCGCGCAGCAGGCGCGCCTGATAGGCCGAATCCGTCGGTGACCAGCTCGTGGCGGTCATGGCATCCCGCCACCGGGACCCGCGGAGAAGAGAACAGCGCTGATCACGATCCACCTCGTCGTCGCTCGCATCACACCTGCGCCGACGGTACCCCGAGCGGGAGGGGGAGGCAACGTCCCGTGCTCCGCTCCCGGCCCGGCTGAGTGGCCGGGGCGCGGGGCGGCAGGTGGATGCCGGCGATCATGCAGCGCACCGACCCGCCGGCGGCCTCGATCGTCGGCACCGCGGCGGTGAGGATCCGGCAGCGGCGCTCGATCCGCCGCCGCTGCGCGGGGGTGAGCTGGGCGCTGGCCCGCTCCGACATCGCCAGCACCGGGCCCTCGCTGCCGCTGAGCTCGAGGCAGTTCCCGAGGAACCCGGCCACCTGCTCCTCCGCGATCTCGACCACCTCCCGACCGCTGTCGCGCAGGGCGCCCAGCACAGCGCCCCGCTGGGCGAGGTCGCGGATCATGCCGCTGCCCACCACGGCGACCTCCGCCCCCACGCTCATCAGCACGTTCGTGTGGTAGACGGGCACGCCGCGACAGTCGAGGGCCTCGAACAGCAGCGGCTCGAGCCCGAGCTCCGCGCAGGTGCGGGCGAAGAGATCGGGGTCGAGACGCGCCGAGCGGCAGGCGTAGGCGCGACGCCCCACGTGGTCGAGCACCATCGCCCCGGTGCCCTCGAGGAAGCGACCCTCCCGCTCGTACCCGGAGAGGTCCAGCACCCGGTCGACGACGAAGCTCTCGCGCAGGTGCGCGATGACGTCCTCTCGCCGCTCGGCCCGCCGGTTCGCGGCGCACATCGGATAGAGCACGACGGTGCCGTCGGCGTGGGTGGACAGCCAGTTGTTCGGGAAGACGCTGTCGGGTGTCGCCCCGCTCCTGTCGTCGAACACCCTCACCTCGACGCCGGCCGCGCCCAGCACCCGGGCCAGGCCGTCCACCTCGTCGCGCGCGCGGGCCGCGATCTGCGGCGGCGAGGCGGCCAGGCGGTGCTGGAAGGCGTTGTCGACCGCGGTCTGCGGGTTCGGACGGAAGCGGTGGGGGCGGACCAGGACGGCGCTCGCGGGGGCCTGTCCGCTCATCGTCAGCTCACCGGGGCGAGGACGTCGACCAGGGAGAACAGGTCCTTGGGGTCGTCGGGCCGGGCCACCAGGTCCACCGACGCCTCGAGCTCGGTGCCCGCGGTCGCCTCCCGGGCGCAGCGCAGCGCCGAGAAGTCGGAGATCGCGAAGCCGACGGAGTCGAACACGGTCACCTCCTGCTCGTCGCGCCGGCCCGGCGCGACGCCGGTGAGCACCTCCCACAGCTCGGTGACGGGGAAGTCCGGGGCCATCTGCTGGATCTCGCCCTCGATGCGGGTCTGCGGGGTGAACTCCACGACGACCCGCGCCGAGTCGAGGATCCGGCCGTCGAGCTCGGTCTTGCCGGGACAGTCGCCGCCGATCGCGTTGACGTGCACCCCGGGGCGCACCTGGTCCGCGGTGAGGATCGTGTTGCGGGCCTTGTCCGCGGTGCAGGTCGTGATGA